>JAYVMK010000634.1:0-4971 GCA_043758995.1 Lichenibacterium sp.
ACTGGTCGAGACCGGCACGATGGCGCTCCCCTCCTTCGGTGACGACGACGGCCTGTTCCCTGGGACGGCCGGACGCGGCGAGCTTCGCGGGCCGATGGCTCAGGATCCGGAGGCGCGTTTCCCGCTCGCGGTTTTGACTGCGGCGCTGCAGGCCGACCGCTGCCTCGACGGGCTTACCGCCGAGACGATCGTGCTCGACGGCCCTTTCGTGCGCGAGCCGATGTTCGGAGCGCTGATCGGCGCCCTGCATCCGGGCCGGCGAGTCCTGGTCAACTTCGAGTCCTACGGCGTCGCCGCCGGGGCCGCGCTGCTGGCCAGCCACGAGACGCGCAACGAGCCTGCGGTTCTGACACTGGCTCCCCCGCCGGCGCTGCACATCGATGCCCTTTCGGCCTATCGCGACCGCTGGCGGTCTGAGGCCCTCTCCAGGAGATGATCATGAGCCACGACGATCTCGCGCAGCGGCGCGCCATGGTGGACACCTGCCGTCGCATGAATGCGAGCGGCATCAACCAGGGAACGGCAGGCAATATCTCGCTGCGGGACGGCGATGAATTCCTCATCACGCCGACCTCGCTTCCCTACGACCGAATGGAGCCCGAGGACCTCGTGCGCATGAAGTTCGATGGGACCTACGAGGGGCGACGCCGGCCGTCCTCGGAGTGGCGCTTCCATCGTGACATCCTCGCCTCGCGCCGCGACATCGACGTCGTCCTGCACTGCCATTCGATCTACGCCACGACGCTGGCGTGCCATCACAAGACGATCCCGAGCTTCCACTACATGACCGGCGTGGCCGGCGGGACGACGATCCGCTGCGCCGCTTACGCCACTTTCGGCACACAGGCGCTGTCAGATGCCGCCTTGGTGGCGCTGGACGACCGGCTCGCCTGCCTGCTCGGGCAGCACGGGCAGATCTCGCTCGGCAGGACCCTGGATTCGGCGCTCGCGCTCGGCATCGAAGTGGAGACGATTTCGCGCCTCTACGTGCAGGCTCTCACCCTCGGCGAGCCGCCCGTGCTCTCCGACGAGGAGATGGCGCGCGTGCTGCAGCAGATGAAGAACATGAGCTATGGGCAGGCTCCGGATCTCGACGGTGTCAACGATGTCGCGAGAGCGCGGACGTGACGGCGGGAGCCAAATCGCAGATCGGCCCATGACGCCGCTTCGCCCGTTCGACCCGCCACATCCAGCGGGAGCAGGGCGGAGAAGGGCCGACGCGGGCGCGCGCTCCTGCGACACCCCGGTGTTCGAGCGCGTGGTGACGGGGGAAAGCGAGACGTTCCTCTGGCGCCGTGACGATTATCCCTGGGAGCGCAACGTCTGGAACGTCCACCCCGAGGTCGAAATCCATCTCGTGCGCAACGCCTCCGGCGTGGTCCTGGTGGGGGACCACATCGGTCCCTTCGAGCCGGGGCACCTCGCCATGGTGGGCGGCGGCCTGCCGCATGATTGGGTGACGCCGATCCGGCCCGGGGAGGTCATTCCGGGTCGCGACATCGTGGTCCAGTTCCATCCCGACCGGCTGCTTCAGGCCGCCTCGCTGCTGCCCGAGATCGCGGAGATCCGCGGCCTGCTCGGGGAGGCGGATCGCGGGCTCGCCTTCCATGGCGAGACGCGCCGGGCTGCCGCGATGCTCATGGAAGGCATGGGAGAGGCCGGCGGGCTCGAGCGGCTGGCTCTTTTTTTCCAACTCCTGAAGACGCTGGCATCGAGCCGTGAACGCCTGAGCCTGTCCTCCGATCATTTCGTTCCCAGCACCGACCATCGCACGCTGGACACGGCCGCGAGTGCCTTTGCCTTCGTGGTCGAGAACTTCAGGCAGGACATCAGCCTGTCCGACTTGGCCCGACACCTCGGCCTGAGCGATTCCGCCTGCTCGCGCTTCTTCAAGAAGAGCTGTGGCAACAGCTTCACCGATTATGTGGCACAACTCCGCATCGGCCAGGCCTGCAAGCTGCTGTCGGAGACCGGCATGGCGGTGACCGAGGTCTGCTTCGAGGTGGGGTACCTCAACCTGTCGAACTTCAATCGCGTATTCCGGCAGCAGCGTGGCCTCACCCCATCCGCCTATCGGCGGCTCGCCCGCAACCGGCGTTCTGCGCCGACGCCGTCGGTCGGCTCGAACTGATGCTGTGATGCGTCCAAGGCCGGCTCGGGACAGTGTTGCTGCAGCGCAGCATGCATAGAAGTATCAACCGCCTGCATAGAAGCCGCTAGATCGGCCATCGTGGCGGTCCGTAGACTAGGGCACGAGATCGGCGGAGACCGATCGTTTGGAGGGAGGATGACATGAGAACATTGCTCAACACTGTCGGCGCCGTGGCACTGTCGCTGGCGGCGGCGTTGGCGCCGACGGCTGGACGCGCCGAAGCCTGGGACATCGCCAAGGCCGCGGCGCCCTACAAGGGAACCGAGCTTCACGTCATCTTCCTCGACCGGCCGGGTTACCGCGCCATCATCAAGCTCCTGCCCGAGTTCGAGAAGCAGACCGGGATCAAGGTCAATTACGAGATCGTCCCCTACGAGAACACGCGCGAGAAGGAGGTCCTCAACTTCAACGGCCAGGGTGACCTGTCCATCGCGCTGGTCGACCTCGTGTGGATCGGCGAATACGCCGAGAACGGCTGGATCCAGCCGATCTCCAAATTCTCGGGCGACGCATCGATTACCGACCCGAACCTCAATCTCAAGGGCTTCTTTCCGCTGCTGCTGAACGCGTTCGGCACCTGGGGCGGCACCACCTACGGCCTGCCGTTCGACAACTATTCCGGCCTACTCTTCTACAACAAGTGCATGCTGAAGGATGCCGGCTTCGACAAGCCACCGGCGACCTGGGACGAGGTGATGACCACCTACGGGCCGAAGCTCACCGATCCGGCCAAGAAGCAATACGCCTATGCGCTGCAGTCCCTGCGCGGCGAGACGCAGTCGGCCGACAGCTTCATGCGCTTCCTCTGGCCGTTCGGGGGCTCGCTGCTCGACAAGGACTTCCATTCCAACCTGACCAGCCAGGCGAGCCAGACCGGCCTCGACTTCCGCCAGAAGCTGATGAAGTTCATGCCGCCGGGCATCGTCAGCTGGGACCATGCCGAGGCGGTGAACGCCCTGTCGCAGGGGCAGGTCGCGATGATCACCGAATGGTCGGCCTTCTATCCGACCCTGACCGACCCGAAGACGTCCAAGCTCGGCGATTGTTTGGCCGTGGCGCCTGAGCCCGCGGGTCCGTCCGGACGTCTGCCGGCGCTCGGCGGCTTCTCGCTCGCAGTCGCCAGTCAGGCGCCCGAAAAGGAGCAGAAGGCGGCCTGGATCTTCATCCAATGGGCTACCTCCGACGCTATCGCGAAACCCTACGTAGAAGCCGGCGGCGTGTCGGGACGTATGGCGGTCTACGACGACCCTGCCGTCAAGGCGACCTACAAGTTCGTCGAGCCCATGGTCGCCTCCTGGCAGAAGGGCGTGCCGGAATTCCGTCCGCGCTTCCCGTCCTGGCCGGCGATCTCGGAGATCGTCGCCGAATTCGGCTCCAAGATGGAACTGGGCGAAGTCTCGGTCGAGCAGGGCTCGAAAGAGATCGGAACCCGCATGGAAGCCGTCCTCAAGAAGGACGGCTACTACGACGGCAAGCAGAAGCTCCTGCAGTAGTTACGTTTAGAACACCTGACGCGACGCCTGACCCCTCCCTTCTCCCTTGTGGAGAGGGGAGGGGTGAGCGTCGGTGAAGGTGACCGCCATGCTTTTGGCCGCTCGGACGCGCATCTCCCGACCGTCCGAGCACCCTCACCCCCGGCCCCTCACCACAAGGGAGAGGGGAGCCCCGCCAGCCGGTGTCTTCCGGAGTTCCCAGCTTGACCGACGTCCCCGTGCCGAAGCCGCCCCGCGCCCATCCGGGCTACGGACGGTTCACGCCGTTCTGGTTTCTGGCGCCGGCCGTGATCGCGCTGGCCGCGATCGGCATCTACCCGACGCTCTTCGCGCTCGTGACCTCGCTGCGGCAGTACAATATCGCGCGGGTGCGGGACGGGTTTCCGTTCGTCGGTCTCGCCAATTACCAGCAGGTCCTCACCGACCCGACCTTCTGGCAGACGCTCGGCCGGACGGGGACGTTCTTCTGTGTCGCCCTGCCGTTCGAGATCCTCTTCGGCCTCTGCGTGGCGCTTCTGCTGCACAGGCCGGGCCTGAACTTCCTGCGCGCCTTGGCGCGTGTGTCCCTGGTGATCCCGCTCGCCACCACCTACGCGGTCGTGGGCCTGCTCGGGCGTCTGATCTTCAACCGCGACTTCGGCGTCGCCAATAGCTTCATCAACCTCTTCGGCTTTTCGTCCTTCGATTGGCTCGGCGACGTCAACGGCGCTTTCGCGGCCATCTGCATCATGGACGTGTGGCAGTGGACGCCGTTCTGCGCCCTGATCTTTCTGTCGGGCCTGTCCATGGTGCCGGTCGAGATCGAAGAGGCGGCGCAGCTCGAAACGACGAGCCGCTGGGCGCTGCTGCGTCACGTCCAACTGCCCTATCTGCTGCCCGGCTTCACCGCCATGCTGATCCTGCGCTCGGCCGATGTGCTGAAGCTGTTCGACGTGGTCTTCACCATGACCCGGGGCGGCCCGGGGGCCGCGACCGAGCTGATCTCGATCTACATCCAGCGCGTCGGTTTCAGGGTGTTCGACCTTGGTGTCGCCTCGGCCCAGGCGCTGCTCCTGCTCGTCATCACCATCGTCCTGGCACGCGTCTACATCCGCTTCTTCTACCGGGAGATCGAGTAATGACGTCCCGTCCCGCCGGCCGGCTCCTGCATGGCCTCGGTCTGCTGCTGGTCTTCGCCGTCACGGTGTTCCCGACCTACTGGATGGTGGCGTCGTCCTTCAAGACTCAGAGCGATCTCCTCGCCTCGCCGCCCGTCTGGCTGTTCAGCCCGACTCTGGCCAATTATGCCGAGGTCTTCGCCGATCGAAAGGTAGTGGACGCCGTCGT
>JAYVMK010000635.1:0-3153 GCA_043758995.1 Lichenibacterium sp.
AGCGCGACGGCATGGAGGGAGCGGCGAAGGAGGGAAGACGGGGTCGTCATGATGAGCCTGCGAGGCGGAGCGAAATCACCGCCGACCCCGATATGGTGATGGTAAGGACCGTGCCGCAAGACCGCCACGTTTGCGGGTTCGGCGGCGGGTCAGTCGCCGGACGTGAGCTTCAATCCCAGGAGGCCGAGGAGGATCAGGGCAGCGCTGCCGAAGCGCAAAGCCGAGGCCGGCTCGCCCAGAACCACGATCCCCAGAACGAAGGCGCCGAGCGCGCCGATCCCGGTCCAGGCCGCGTAAGCGGTGCCGAGCGGCAGGATCCGCAAGGCATAAGATAGAAGGACGAAGCTCGCCGCTGCCGCCACGATCGTCGCCACGCTGGGCCAGAGCCGGGTGAAACCCTGCGACTGCTTCATGGCATAGGACCAGGCGACCTCGAGCAGCCCCGCCAGCGCGAGGACGATCCAGGCCGGCGTCGTGGCGTTCAGGCCGCCACTCCCGTCCGCACCCGTACCACGTTGGCGAGGAACTGCCGGGCGCTGGCCGACCAGGTGAAGTCGAGCGAGAAGGCCCGGGCTCTCTCGCGCGAGATGGTCAGTGCCGCCCGGCAGGCCTGTCCGAGATCGTCGTTCAACACGCCGGCGTCGCTGCCACCGATGACGTCGCGTGGCCCCGATACCGGATAGGCGGCGACCGGAAGTCCGCTCGCCAGAGCCTCCAGCATGACGATGCCGAATGTGTCGGTCCGGCTCGGAAAGACGAAGACGTCGGCGCTGGCATAGGTCTCGGCAAGCGTCTTGCCGGTGAGAGTGCCGAGGAAGCGGGTCGCGGGATAGCGTGCTTCGAGGTCGGCCCGTGCCGGCCCGTCGCCGACCACGACCTTGCTGCCGGGCAGGTCGAGGGCCAGGAAATCCTCGACGCTCTTTTCCACGGCGACCCGGCCCACGTAGAGGAAGATCGGATGGGGGAGGTCGAGAACCGATGTCTCGCGCGGGCGGAAGAGCGTGTGATCCACGCCGCGCGACCAGCGCATGACGCGGGCGAAACCTCGCCGCTTCAACTCGTCGGCAACGCTTGGCGTCGACACCATCACGCCGCGGCCGGCATTGTGGAAGCGTCGCAGCCACGCATAGGACAGCGCCCGCGGCACCGGAGCACGAGCCGCGAGATAATCCGGAAAATGCGTGTGGTAGCTGGTCGTGAAGATCCGTCCGGTCCGGAGGCAGTGCCGCCGCGCCGCGAGGCCGATCGGGCCTTCCGTCGCGATATGGACGTGGTCGGGCTGCTCGGCCTCGATGCGCGGACCGAGTTGCGAGGCGAAGACCAGCGCCAGCCGGATGTCGGGATAGGTCGGCAGGCCCATGGTGGGCCAGCCGTCCGGTGTCGAGACGATGACCTCCGATCCCAGCAGTGCCGCCTCGCGCCGGATAGCCTCGATCGACCTCACGACGCCATTGACCTGCGGGTGCCACGCATCCGTGGCGACGAGGATCCGCATCAGGCGGCGGCCTTGGCGGCCTCCCCATCGACCGCGATAGCGGAGTCGGTTGCGGTGACGTCCACGACGGCGGCTTCGCCACCCAGGGCCAGCCAGTGCAGGACTTCGAGCCGCCCGTCGCGGTGCTCGGCCACGAAGGAACAGGACTCCACGAAGTCGCCCGTATTGACGTAGGTCACGCCCTTGATGTCGCGCATCGTGGCATGGTGGATGTGTCCGCAGATGACGCCGTCGACCCCGTGCTTGACGGCGTCCTGCGCCACCACCTCCTCGAAATCGCCGATGAAGTTGACGGCGTTCTTCACCTTCAGCTTGGCCCAGGCCGAGAAGGACCAATAGGGGAAGCCGAGACGGCGGCGCACGATGTTGAAGACCGTGTTGAGCGCGATGGCGGTCGTGTAGGCCCAGTCCCCGAGATGAGCCAGCCAACGCACGTTGCGCACCACGATGTCGTAATCGTCGCCGTGGGTGACGAAGAACTTCCGCCCGTCCGCCGTGACATGGACGGCGGTTCGCATCACTTCGACACCGCCGAAGGTCATACCGATATATTCGCGCGCAAACTCATCGTGGTTGCCGGGGATGTAGACCATCCTGGCGCCTTTGCGCACCTTGCGCAGCAGCTTCTGCACGACATCGTTATGGCCCTGCGGCCAGTACCAGCCGGACTTCAGCTTCCAGCCGTCGATGATGTCTCCGACGAGGTAGATCGTATCGGCATCGTTGTGCTTGAGGAAATCGATCACGAGCTGGTGCTGGCACCCGCGCGTGCCGAGGTGCAGGTCCGAGATGAACAGCGTCCGATAGTGGGCGGTTTTCTGTGACATCACGGTACTCGGCGCTCCTTCGTCGACGCTGGCGATGGACTGGCGTCGGTGCTCGACGGATGACGGCTCGGTCCGCGAGAGGGGCCTAAAGGAGCAACTCGCGATGGTTCGACTCTCATAGCCCTGCTTGCGTGGCGCCTGTGTGACGGCCTCGGAATAATGGCGGTCCAGCCGCGATGTCGCAATCCGGCGCCGACAGAAGCTCGACGAGGGTGACTTTGGTGCAACGCCGCATAGCGGGACCGCCGGAGCCCCGACTGTAGAACACCGGCGGACCGCAATACGCCATCGCGACACATTCGACCGATGCGGCACGCCATGACGTTCGATATTGCGAACGAAATCGTCTATCATGACGGACGGAATGGGAGACGAAGCCGTGGGCGTCGAGGGTCGGGACAAGGCAAAGGCGCTGGAGGCGGGAGCCGTGGCGCTGTCGGGCCAACTCGGCCGAACGGTGCAACGGTTGCGCAAGGCCTACAGTCTGTCGCTGTCGGAGCTGTCCGAACAGTCCGGCGTCGCCAAGTCGATCATCAGCCAGATCGAACGCAATGAAACCAACCCGACGCTGGCCACGATCTGGCGTCTGGCTCAGGCCCTCGATGTCTCGATCGACAAGGTTCTGCAAGGCACCGAGGACGAGCCCTTCGTCGAGAAGACGGCCCGGACCGACATGCCCATGCTGGTCTCCGACGACGGACGATGCCGGCTGGCCATCATCGGCTGGATCAAGACCGTCGAGTGGCTGCAATGGTACGACTTCCACGCCGATCCGGGCGGAGTCCTCGAGTCGGACGCCCATCAGCGCGGCTCGATCGAGTGCCTGTCGGT
>JAYVMK010000636.1:0-4275 GCA_043758995.1 Lichenibacterium sp.
GCGGATCGAAGGCCGCGTAGGTCGCGACCGTCAGGGCGATGCGTTGGTCGAGCCCCCGCAGCGTCGCGGCATCGATCTCGCCGCGGATGGACCGCATGAAGCTGTTCTGATCCAGGTCGGGCACGAGAAAGCGGAACCGGTACCGACGGCCTCGAGCCAGGTTGGCGGCCGACAGATCCCGGCGAAAGCCGAGTTGATCCACCGCGTCCTGCACCGCCTTGATGGTGCTGCCGCGTACTCCCGGCCGCCCATTGAGGACCCGGTCGACGGTCGCGAGGCTGACGCCTGCCCTTGCCGCAACGTCGCCCGCTGTCGCTGGTCGATCCTGGCGCATCGCTCCCTGTCGTCTTCTTCTTCTTGATCGACGTCCATCGATCATCTCCGCAATGGCGAACCAACGCAAATGGTCGACCCAAACCACGGCCTCTGCGAGCGCCTGCCGGACGATGCGGCCCGCTCCGCCGCGTCGGAGAGAGCCCGTTGATTTACGTACCTCAAAATGCGAGGCTACCATCACGGTGAAGCTGAACGGCGCCATGAAGGCCCGCTTTCGCCGGCGCTGATGAGGGAGAGACACGCATGGTCACGAGAAGGACATTCGGCGCGCTGGCGCTGGGCGGCGCGGCCATGGTCGGACTTGGTCTGCGATCGGCGTCCGCCGCCGACAAGGGTTTGATCGGCGTCTCGATGCCGGAGAAGACGACCCAGCGCTGGATCGACGACGGCGCCAATATGGTCAAGCAGATGCAGGCCAAGGGCTATAGCGTCGACCTGCAATATGCCGACGACGATATCCCCAACCAGCTCGCCCAGATCGAGAACATGGTCACCAAGGGCGTGAAGGTCCTGGTGATCGCGGCGATCGACGGGACCACGCTGACGGACGTGCTGCAGAAGGCCCACGATGCCGGCGTCAAGATCATCGCCTACGACAGGCTCATTCGTAACTCGCCCAACGTCGACTATTACGCGACCTTCGACAACTTCAAGGTCGGCGTCCTGCAGGGTACCAGCATCGTCGACAGCCTCGGCCTGAAAGAGGGCAAGGGCCCGTTCAATATCGAGCTCTTCGGTGGCTCGCCCGACGACAACAACGCCTATTTCTTCTACAACGGCGCGCTATCGGCCCTGACACCTTACATCGACAGCAAGAAGCTCGTCGTGCAGAGCGGACAGACCGGCATGAAGACCGTCTCGACGCCGAAGTGGGACGCCGCGACCGCCCAGTCGCGCATGGATAACCTGCTCAGCGCCTATTACACGGGCAAGAAAGTCGATGCGGTGCTGGCCCCGAACGACAATATCGCGGTCGGCATCATTTCGTCCTTGAAGGGGGTCGGCTACGGATCGGGGAACATGCCCATGCCGGTGGTCACGGGCCAGGATTGTCAGATCCAGTCGGTGAAGTCGATCGTCGCAGGCGAGCAGACCTCATCGATCTACAAGGATACCCGTGACTTGGCCAAGATCGTGGTCGGCATGGTGGACGCGCTCCTCACGGGCTCGCAGCCCGAGGTCAACGACACCAAGACCTACGACAACGGCAAGAAGGTCGTTCCCACCTACCTGCTCAACCCCGTTCTCGTGACAAAGGCGAACTGGAAACAGGTCCTCGTGGAAGGCCATTATTACACGATGCAGCAGCTCGGTATGTGAGGTCGCATGCCCCGACGTGTCGGGGCACGGGTTGGGGTGAGAGCCGGATCATCGACCATGTTGGCATTTGACCATGCCTTCCCGATCCGGTCCGGCACTTTCGATGGACAAGCGCGCAAGCCTTCGGAACGATCCGGCGGCACTCACCGGAGACGAATCGTGAAGTTCGAAATCTGCATCGATTCCGTCGCCGGCGTGCGGGCTGCCCAGGAGGCCGGGGCCGACCGCGTCGAACTCTGCGCCGATCTCTTCGAAGGCGGCATCACGCCATCGCAGGGCATGATCCGGCGGGCCCGGGCGGTGGCCAGCATCGGCCTGCAGGTGATCATACGGCCGCGCGGCGGCGATTTCCTGTTCGACGACGACGAGATGGCGGCCATGCTGGTCGACGTCGAGACCGCCAGGGCGGAGGGGGCCGACGGCATTGTCATCGGCGCTTTGACGGCCGAGGGGCTGGTCGACGTCGCGCGGACCCGGGCCCTGATGGCCGCCGCAGGACCGTTGTCGGTGACCTTCCATCGCGCCTTCGACATGACGCCCGACCCCGTCGAGGCGCTCGAGACGCTGGTCGACCTCGGTGTCGACCGCATCCTGACCTCGGGCCAGGAGGCGACCTGTCTCGAGGGCCTGCCGATGATCGCCGATCTCGTGCGGCGGGCCGGAGATCGCGTCATCATCATGCCGGGCGGCGGCATCACGGAGCGCAACGTCGCCCGCATCGTCGCCGAGGCGCGGCCGAAGGAGATCCATTTCGCCGCGCTCCGGTCCGTGGCCTCCGGCGCGACAGTGCGAAACGAACATGTCTTCATGGGCGGCGAGCTTCGCCAGCCCGAATGGAGCCGCCTGGACACATCGGCCTCGCTCATCGGCGCCGTCCTGCAGCGGTCTGGCGGATCATCGGCCTGAGACGTTTCCTGAACCGCGGCAGGTCTGCAGACGCAACGCCGATAGGCCGCCCGGAAACCGCCATCGGCAGTCCGAAGCGGTTTTCACCAAGGGTCAGGTTGCGTCGTGCGAGGGATCGACAGGGGCCACGGTTGTGACTAGCGTGACACGGCATCGACGCGAACGTCGGGAATCGAGGGACGGGAATGCACACCGGCACAAGCGTCATGTCGAGCCCGATATCTTGACGGCGCCTGACCTGAGGCGAGGTCAGCCGGAGGCCGTCCGCCTCGCCCGATTCTCCACCATCGATCAGCCTGCGGCCGACGCGATCCATTGCGCGGCCGTGTTGCCGCGGACACCCGTGGCTCTCCGCCCTTAACCCATCTCTTTCGCCCTTGTCATCGAGGACCCTGTCGCATGAGCAGTCTCTTCTCCGATCTGGCGCCGATCCGCTACGAAGGTCCGGAATCGACCAACCCGCTGGCCTATCGCTGGTACGAGCCGGACCGCGTCGTGCTGGGCAAGCCGTTGAAGGACCATCTGCGCCTCACGGTCTGCTACTGGCACAGCCTCGTCATGAACGGCGCCGACGCCTTCGGAGCGCCGACCATCCTCCGACCCTGGATGTCGGGAGAGCCGATGGCGGCGGCGCGCGCCAAGGCCGACGCGGCTTTCGACCTTTTCGGCGTGCTCGGTGTGCCGTTCTACTCCTTCCATGACCGCGACGTCGCGCCGGAGGGTGCCAGTCTCGCCGAGACGCTGAAGAATACCCGCACGATGGGCGAGTATCTCGCCGGCAAACAGGCGCAAAGCGGCGTCGGCTTGCTGTGGGGCACCGCCAACCTGTTCAGCCACCCGCGCTTCATGGCCGGGGCCGCCACCAACCCCGATCCCGATGTCTTCGCCTGGTCGGCCGCTACCGTGAAGACGGCGCTCGACGTGACCCATGAACTCGGCGGCGCCAACTACGTGATGTGGGGCGGCCGCGAGGGATACGAGACGCTGCTCAACACCGACATGAAGCGCGAACTCGATCAGATGGGCCGCTTTCTGGCGCTCGTCGTCGACTACAAGCACAAGATCGGCTTCGCCGGCCCCATTCTCATCGAGCCGAAGCCCAAGGAGCCCACGAAGCACCAGTATGATTTCGACGCCGCGACGGTCTACGGCTTCCTGCGGCACTACGGCCTCGAGAAGGACGTCAAGCTCAACCTCGAAGAGAACCACGCGATTCTGGCCGGGCACACGTTCGAACACGAAATCGCGGTCGCCAATGCATTCGGGATCCTGGGGTCTCTCGACATCAACCGCGGCGACCCGCTGCTCGGCTGGGATACCGACCAGTTCCCCAACGACGTGCCGCAACTGACGCTGGCGCTTTACGAGGTGCTGAAGGGCGGCGGCCTCTCGACGGGTGGCCTCAACTTCGATGCCAAGATCCGGCGCCAGTCCATCTCGCCCGACGATCTCGTTCACGCCCATGTGGGCGGCATCGACGTTTGCGCCCGCGCCTTCCTGGCGGCCGCCCGCATGATGGAGGAGGGAACGCTCGCGGCGAAGCTCGGCCAGCGCTATGCGGGCTGGGACGACGCCGAGGGACGCGCCATCCTGTCGGGCCAGCGTAGCCTCGAAGACATTGCCAGTGCCGCCGAATCCCGCGGCATCGACCCGCAACCGCGATCGGGCCGTCAGGAGATGCTGGAGAACATCGTCAACCGCTTCTGAAGGCGA
>JAYVMK010000637.1:0-6762 GCA_043758995.1 Lichenibacterium sp.
GGGCCAGAACCTCTTGCCGAGTTGGATCGTAGGCTCGATGTGTTCCAGGCGTTCACGGGCGAGATGCTCCCAACGTCGCTGCGTGCTCTGCTGGAGCACCTGCCGGACCGCGCGGCCGGCCCGTGCTTCGGACAGGCTCTCGCCATGGCCGAGGAGCGCTTCGCTGTAGCCGTGAACGACCTCCTCGAGCATGTGGGCGGTCGTCACGCCGGGAAGGTCGGAGCCGCGGGCCGCCGTCGACAAGGACAGGCTGAGCCGGATGAGATCATGCGCGGGATTGCCGATCACGGTCTGATCGAGATCGCGGATCCTGATTCGGACCTTCCCGCGCGCGTCGGCTAGAGGGCCGAGGTTCCCCAGGTGGCAATCGCCGCAGATCCAGACCGGCGGAGCCGAAGGCACGAGACCGGCCTCGATGTCGCCGAGCCAGGCGTAGAAGTGCTGAGTCGAACCGCGCACATAGGCGTGGGCCGACCGGGCCATCTTCAAATTGCGCTTGCGGGTGAGAATGGCGGCGCGATCGGCAGGACCAGGGAACCTGGTCGCATCTTCTCTGACGATCGCCATCGCTCACTCACTCCGGGCTCGAATGAGCTCAAGCCTAGTAACAGCGCTGGCGACCGTTCGTTCAGCCTTGTGACCCCAGGACACATCGAAGGTTAAGAAGCGTCGACCACCGCCTGGGAGAGCCGCCTCGTTTACGCCCGACCTCGGCATGTTTGTCGCGCGGCAAGTGGCGCACTTTCGCCCGGGCCGAGGTCGTGAATCGGACAACGCAATCGAATCTGTAAACCGATCTTCAACCCTGCCGCGCCCAGGATAGTGCCCGTATCGCAATGCGTGAGACGGCAACAATGCGGACGGTCGCCAGTGCACCGTGAGGCGGACTATTCGCGATGAAGCTCCTCCCAGGACGACGAAGCATCGGCGGCAAGGTCGCGCTGGCCTTTATGGTCACGGGACTGGTGACGGCGCTCGTGGCGCTCGGCAGCGTGTGGGAATCGCGCCGCTCGGGTGAGATCGCGTCGAAAGCCTATCGAGAAACCGTGATCGCGACGTCCTTCGCGCGCGCGGTCGCCAGCGATTTCGGTGGCATGCGGGCCGAGGCGGAGCATGGGCTGCATGCGGCTCCCGCCGTTCGCGCCCGAACCGCCAAGCTCGTGGACGCGCTCCACGCCTCCTTCCTCCGCGATCTCGGCACGGCCGCGGCAAGCTCGGACGATCCCGAGGTCGCCGAGACTACGGCGCGCCTGCGCAGTGCCGAGGCCGAATGGATGGAGGGCTTGCGCCAGGCACGACCGGATGTCGATCCCGCGGAGGCGATCGAGGACAAGGCACACGAAGTCGAGAAGGGCATCGACTGGCTGTCCTATCTGGTGGCGAGAAAGGCCAGCGTGAACCGGGATGTCGCCCGCGCCACCGTCGAGTCCGACATGAGTTTCGCGATCGGCTCCGCGGCGGCGGCCTTCGTGATCTGCGCCGTGACCTCGCTGTTCATCGCCCGTGGACTGATCGGACCGCTGAAGACCAACCTGCGCTTCGCCGAAGAGGTCGCCGCCGGGGGATACGACGCCCAGCCGCCCCGTCCGTCGAACGACGAATTCGGCGACCTGACCCGATCCGTGACCACGATGCGCGACAAGCTGGTGGAAGCTCTTCGGTCTCAGGAGGTCCTCGGCAAGCTGTCCGAGGCGCGCGTCGGGTTGGCGCTGGAAGGCGCAGCCGAAGGGGTTCTCGTGGTCGCCGGCGACGGCTCCGTACAGGTTGCCAACAGCGCGCTGCTGGGTCTTCTCGGCGTACCGCCCCAAGGTTTCGAAGCGGGTGCAGAGTTCCGGCTTCTCGCGTCGGCGGCGGCCCGGGCCGGCGGAGATGGGGCGACGATCCTCTCGGATGCCACGGCTGCGGGCGAGGACAGTTTCGAGCGACGCTTGAGCGGCGGTCGATGCATCCGGGTCAGCCGCCGCCACACCGAGGAGGGAGCGCTTGTCGCCGTTCTGGCCGACGTCTCGGAGGAGCGACGCCAGCAGGACGCTCTCGTGGCGGCGAAAAGCGATCTCGACGGCGCTCTGGCCAACATGTCCCAGGGACTGGCCGTCTTCGGACCGGACAAATTGCTCCGGCTGTCCAACGACCGGTTCCATGAACTCACCGGCACGGTCGGCCTGCGTCCTGCAACGAGCGTCACGCATGCGGACCTCGCCACGGCGGCGGCCCGCTCGCGGGGGGCGGACGAAAGCATGGCTGCCCGCTTCGCCGCCCTGGAAGCGGCCTAGTCGCGAAAGCGGGGCGTGACGAAGCGGGTCATAGCCGGCGAAGGCTTCGCCATGTCCGTCGCCCAGGCCCGGATGCCCGACCAGGGCTTCATCCTCACCATTGAGGACGTGACGCGTCAGAAGGAGGCTGAGAGTCGCGTCCAGTTTCTGGCGGATCATGACGCCCTGACGGGGCTTCCGAACCGGACATTGATGCGGGCCAAAGTGGACGACGCCCTGATCGGCGCGCGACGCGGCCGCGGGTTCGCCTATCACGCCTTGGACCTCGATCACTTCAAGGCCGTCAACGACACGATGGGGCACGCCGCGGGCGACGATCTCCTGGCGCAGGTCGCCGGGCGCCTCCGCGCCTGCGTCAGAACAACTGGTATCGTGGGTCGACTCGGCGGCGATGAATTCGCCATTCTGCAGCCCGATGCTGTCGGCGACGACGGCGCGGCGGCCGTGTCCCTGGCCGGACGCATCATCGCGGCACTAAAGACGCCTTTCGTGGTGATGGGGCGGGAGGTGACTGTCGGGGCGAGCCTCGGCATTGCCCTCGCACCCCGAGATGGGTCGACGGAAGGCGATATCGCGATCGCCGCCGATCAGGCCCTCTATCATTCGAAGCAGGACGGGCGGGGAACCCATACGGTCTTCGTACCGGAGATGAAGGAGCGCGTCAGACGGCGTCGCGACCTCGAGCATGACCTGCGGTCGGCGCTCGCATCGGGGCAGATCGAGCTGCATTACCAGCCGCTGCTGGATGCCGCCTCCATGAGGATCGGCGGCTTCGAGGCGCTGATGCGCTGGCGCCACCCCCGCCTCGGCATGGTGTCCCCGGCGGAGTTCATCCCCATCGCCGAGGATAGCGGGGTCATCCGCGAACTGGGAGCCTGGGCGATGCGGGAAGCCTGCCGCGAGGCGTCCGGCTGGGCCGACGAGGCCTATGTCGCCGTCAATGTCTCTCCTGTTCAACTGAGCGACCCGAGGTTCAAGGCCATCGTTCTCGATGCGCTGAAGAAGGCCCGGCTGCCTGCGGCACGACTCGAGCTGGAGATCACCGAGAGCAGCCTGATCAAGGATCCCGCCAACACGACCTCCGTCATGCAGGACATCCGCGCGCTCGGTGTCGGCTTCGCACTGGACGATTTCGGCACCGGCTATTCATCGCTGTCGATGCTGCACGCCTTCCCGTTCACGCGAATCAAGGTCGACCGGTCCTTCGTCAACGGTCTCGACGCCGGGCGAGGCGCCGAGCAGATCGTCAGGGCGGTGACTCTTCTCGCCAAGACCCTCGCCATGAAGGTCACGGCCGAGGGGGTCGAGACGCGGCGGCAACTCGCTTTTCTCGAAGAGCTCGGCGTCGACGTCATTCAGGGATGGCTGATCGGGCGCCCGGTGGGGGCGCGCGAGGTCTCTGCCATTCTCGACATGCACAACAAGACTCGATCCACCGCAGCCTAGGATATCCTCATGCGCTGGGTTCATGCTCTGGCCGGACTCCCGGCGCTGATGGTGCTGTTCGCCAGTATCGTCTTGGCTTGCGCCACCGGTTCGGGGTCGTCCGATCGCGAAGCCTTTCCGACGGGACCGGACGTCGTTCGCGTCCGCGCTTTGCTACTGGCCGCCGTGCCGGTCGGCACGCCGATCGATGTGGCGCGAAACAGGTTGCGGGACCGGGGGATGGCGTGTTCGAACTCCGAGCCACCGCTGGCGAACCTGACCTGGCCGGTCGTGCGGTGCACCAGTCCGCCCGTCTCCGGAACTGCCGCCCTGCTGGTCGATGTGGCGGGACGGAACGGCGTCACGGCCGATATCGGTGTCGAGAATCCCTCTTGTCTGTCGCGGGCCGACGCCACCGATCCGCTCCCCGATCCCGTCGACTGCGACATCTCCGGCAAGCGCCTTCTCGTCATGGCGGCGCAGCGGCGCGTAGCCGAAAGCGCGCTTGTCGCCGAACTCCTGAGAACGCCGGCACTTCCGACCAAGACGAGCCGCTAATGCGGCGAGCCGCCCGCAGCCTTGTCGCTTTGGACACGCGAGAGCGCCGGATCAGGCCGGCGCTTCCGGCGTGTCGTTCAGGGCAGGCGACTGCGCTCGGGTTGCCGATGGGCTTCCTCGGCGGCCTTCATTTGAGCCTTGGTGTACATGAGCGCATGTGACGCCAGGTCATGGCCGTCGTCCCAAAGGTTGCGCCAGATGCCGAGAATGCCTTCGAGGGGCTGTCCGACGACCCGCGACGAGAAGGATTCGAAGGTGATCGGGCCCTTGTAGTTCGCCTTGACGAGGGCGCGAAACACGCCCGCGAGGTCGATCGACCCCGATCCCATATAGCCGCGGTGCGAGTCGCCGGTGTGGAAATAGCCGAGGTGCTCGCCCGTCTCGATGATGGCCTGCGGGATGTCCGATTCCTCGATATTCATGTGATAGACGTCGAGGTGGACCTTGACGTTGGGAGCACCCACGCGACGGCACATCTCGACGCCTTGGGCGGCCGTGTTGAGCATGTTGGTCTCGTAACGATTGACGACCTCGAGCCCGAGCACGATGCCGCTCTTTTGCGCCGTCTCGGCCACGCGCTGGATCACTTCGACGGACCGCTTGACGCCCTCGGCGGTCGTCGGCACCGCATATTTCTGGAAGGCCGAGTAGAGGATGCCGGCGATATGGGTGGCGCCGATGTCGCGCGCCATGGCGATCGCATCTTCGAGCTTGGCCTGCCCGCGCCGCTCCTTCTCGCGATCATTGGCCGAAATGTCGGTGTCGGCGTCGAGCCCGAGCGAATAGGTCGCTCCCAGGCCGGCGGCTTCGAGCGCTCGGCGTGTGAAGTCGACGTCGACCGATTTGGGCTCCAGCGTCGAGACCTCGATCAGGTCGAATCCCACCTCCGCGGTGCGGGCAATGGCGCGTTCGGCTTCATCCCGGTTCCAGCCTCTCTCCCAGACGAAGGCGTGTACTCCCAATTTGTTCATTGTCGTTCTCCGCTTTGAGCTGCGTTGCACCGCACCCATGCTGCTGCGTTGCAGCATGGGTGAGTACAGGTGCGCTCCGCAGATGATTGACAGGCTTTTTCAGAAAGTCTAGCCTTCGATAAATCGATTTACGACTGTCGGGAGAGAGACGGTGAAGCGCGTGTCTGGGGCTGGCGAGGTGGTTTCGATCAGGATGGTGGCCGAAGCGGCCGGCGTCTCGACCGCGACCGTGTCGAACGCCCTGAACGGCAAGCCGAGCGTGTCGCCCGACCTGCTCCGCCGCGTTTTGTCGGCCGCCGAGGCGCTTGGTTATGCGGCGGACAACAACGCCTCTCGCCTACGGTCCGGAAAGCGAGCGCTGGCCGGCGTCGTCGTGCCCGACCTCTCGAACCCGATGTTCGGAACCTTCGTGTCGACGTTGGAACGTGCGGCTCGGCGCGACGGTCTCGACCTGCTGGTGGTGAGTTCCGCCAACGATCCCGCCGAGGAGGCGGAACGGCTGCGCGCCATCCGGTCGTGGCGTCCGTCGGGGCTCATCGTCATTCCGTGCGACGGCGGTCTTGCAGGCCGCCTGCCGCACGGCGCCATGCCGCCGGTCGTCGTCGCCGACCGCATTCCGGACGATCCGGTCTTCGATCTGGTGGCGGTCGACAATGCGGAATCGGCGGGAGCCATCGTGGCTCATCTGGTCGCGTCGGGATGCCGCGACGCGCTCGTTTCGGGGTCGAGCCTCGCCATCAGCAACGTTCGAGAGCGGTGGGACGGGGCGTGCGAAGCGTCCGGCCGCATGACGCTGACGATGCTCGAATGCGGCCTCGATCCGACCGGCGTTCGTCATACGCTGAAGGCCTGGCTGGCCGGCCACCCGCGGCCCGATGCTCTGTTCTCGCTCGATCATATGACATCGCTTGCCGCCTTCCGGACGCTCGACGAGCTCGGGATCGGCGTCGGACGCGACATGGCCTTCGCGAGTTTCGACGAGACCGAGTGGATGCGGCTCGTGTCGCCCCCCATCACGGCCGTGCGCCAGCCCGTCGAGGAGCTGGCCGAGGCGGCCTGGCGCCGGCTGGTGCTGCGCATGGATGGGGACGACGGGCCTCCGACGACAACGCGCTTCGCCTGCGCGATCCAGATCCGCGGCTCGACGCTGCGGCAACCGGGACGGCCAAAGGCCGCCTGACCAACAAGGGAGGAAACGATGATCCTGACGCGACGGACACTCATCACGACGATCGGTAGCGGCCTTGCGGCCGGCGCCCTGGGCCGGCCCGCCTTCGCGCAGGCTAAGGAACCGCAGGTCGGCATCGTCGTGAAGATCGGCGGGATCCCGTGGTTCAACGCCATGGATGCCGGCATCAAGAAGGAAGCCAAGACCGAGGCCGCCAATGCCTGGATGATCGGGCCCACGCAGGCCGACGCGGCTCAGCAGGTTCGCGCCATCGAGGATCTCATCGCCCGCAAGGTCGACGTCATCGGCGTGGTGCCCAACGACTCGGCGGCTCTCGCGCCCGTCCTTGGGCGCGCCAAGGCCGCCG
>JAYVMK010000638.1:0-6241 GCA_043758995.1 Lichenibacterium sp.
CGTCGCGTAACTGAAGATCGCGGGCCGACGGGCGCCGATCGGAGTTGCAGACCCATGAGCCTCCAGCGTCAGCTCGTGATCTGGACTGCCATGCTGACCCTCGTGGTGCTGGCGCTCTACACGCTGTCGGGCGTGCTGGCGCCGTTCCTCGCCGGCATCACGGTGGCGTATTTTCTCGATCCTCTCGCCTGCAAGCTCGAGCGGCTCGGGTTGAACCGCCTCGGCGCTACGGCCCTCATCATGATTCTATCGCTGGCGGTCGTCCTCGTGGCGCTCGTGCTGTTGCTGCCGATTCTGGCCCATCAGCTGACGGCCTTCGTGATCAACCTTCCCGGCATCGCGGCCAAACTGCAGGACCTGCTGATCGCCCAGGGCGCCGCGCTGGTCGAGACCTATGGCGGCGAGACGCTGCGCAAGCTCGGGGTCAGCGGGCCTATCACCAGCGCCGACGTCCAGGGGTCGCTCGGCAGCGTCGTGGGGCAGGCCACCAATTACGCGATCAGCTTCGTCAATAGCATCTGGTCGGGCAGCCGCGCGCTGTTCGGGCTCTTCTCGCTGCTAGTCATCACACCCGTGGTGGCCTTCTACATCCTACTTGATTGGCGACGCATGGTCGGCGCGATCGACGGCTGGGTGCCGATCCATCAGCGCGCCATCGTCCGCGCCATCGCGCGCGATGTCGACCGCGCCCTGGCGGGCTTCGTGCGGGGCCAGACCATCGTGTCGTTGGTCCTGGGCGCGTGGTACGCGACAGGGCTGACCATGGCAGGGCTGAATTTCGGATTCCTGCTCGGCATCGCAGGCGGCTTCTTCAGCTTCGTGCCCTATTTCGGCTCCCTGACGGTCCTCATCGTCGCGACCGCCGTGGCGACGGTTCAGAGTTGGCCCGATTGGCACCTGATCGCCATGGTAGCCGGTACCGTCATGGCGGGGCAGGTTCTCGAAGGCTACGTCCTCGGCCCCTATCTGGTGGGCAATTCCATCGGGCTTCACCCCGTATGGCTGATGTTTTCCCTCGTGGTCTGCTCCGCGATCTTCGGCTTCGCGGGTCTCCTCGTTGCCGTGCCCCTGTCGGCGGCGGCCGGCGTGCTGTCGCGCTTCGCCCTGCGCCGTTACCTGCAGAGTCCGCTCTACACCGGTGAGGCGGAGAGGCCCGTGGTGGGTTCCGTGACCTTCGAGCCGCGCATCGTCGAGGCGGGTCGCGATTGAACCAGCTGCCGCTGCCCTTCGCTCACGTCCCCCGCTATGGGCACGACGACTTCATGCCCTCGACCTCCAATGCCGAGGCGCTGGCCGCGATGGAGCGCTGGCCCGATTGGCCGGACCGCGTCCAAATGCTGCTCGGCCCGGCAGGGTCGGGCAAGAGCCATCTCGCCCGGATCTGGGCGGCGCGCGCCGATGCAGCACTGTTGACGCTCGATGATCTCGCCGGCGATCTCGACCGTCTGACGGTGCGCAACGCCGTGATCGAGGATGCCGACCGGGCCGGGATCGCCGAGGCGGCCTTGTTCCACTATCTCAACCTCGTGCGGGAACGGGGCCTGTCGCTGCTGATCACGGCGCGCGAGCGACCATCCGCCTGGTCGCTGGCGACGCCCGACCTCGTCTCGCGCCTCCGCTTCGCGCCATCGGTCGCCATCGAGCCCGCCGACGAGGAGCTGATGCGCGCCGTTCTGGTCAAGCTCTTCGCCGACCGGCAATTGTCGGTGGAGGCTTCTGTCGTGGACTATCTGGCCTTGCGGCTCGACCGCTCTCTCGACGCCGCCGGCTGGGCCGTGACGGCGCTCGATCGCGCCAGCCTCGATCGACACCGGCGCATCACGCGGCCTATGGCGGCGGATCTTCTGGGTGCGGAGCGCCTTGACGTCGAATGACCGGCTGTCATCCTCTCGACACAGCCGAGGGCGACAGAGTTGCAGGTCGCGGCAGGAGTTGGAAGCATGTCTCTGGTCGAGGAAAATCCGGCATCTCCCGTGCCGGACGTTGAGGCCGCACTGCGCTCGCCGCTCCTCGATCAGCCCAGCCGGTTCATTAACAGGGAGCTGTCCTGGCTCGAGTTCAACGGGCGAGTGCTCGAAGAAGCGTCCAATCGCAACCATCCCCTGCTGGAGCGGCTGCGGTTTCTGTCGATCTCGGCCAACAACCTCGACGAATTCTTCATGGTCCGGGTCGCCGGCCTCTACGGCCAGGTGCGCTCCGGCGTCACCACGGTCTCGCAGGACGGACTGTCACCCGCCGAGCAGATGGTCCGGATCGGCGAGAAGGCGAAGGCCTTGGTCGACGAACAGCAACGCCGCACGGCGGCCTTGCGGGAGGAACTCGCCGCCGAGCGCATCCACATCGTGGATCCGTTCGACCTCTCGAAGCCGGAGCGCGAGTGGCTTCAGGATTACTTCCTGCAGCACATCTTCCCGGTCCTGACGCCGCTCGCCGTCGATCCGGCGCATCCCTTCCCCTTCATTCCCAACCTCGGCTTCACGCTGGCGCTGGATCTCAAGCGCAAGCCGGACGGTCGGCAGTTGCACGCCCTGGTGCGCCTGCCCGCCAAGGGCGAGCGGTTCATCCGCATCCCCGATGCTCTCACCGGCGGCGCCGCGCGGTTCGTGCCGCTCGAGGCGCTGGTGGCCATGCATATTCCGCGTCTGTTCCCCGGCTACGAGGTGCATGGACAGGGCGTGTTCCGCGTCATTCGCGACTCCGATCTCGAAGTCGAGGAGGAGGCCGAGGACCTCATGCTCTTCTTCGAAAGCGCACTGAAGCGGCGGAGGCGCGGCTCGGTCATCCGGCTCGAAATCGACGCCGGCATGCCGGAGACGCTGCGTCTCGTCATCGCCGACGAACTCAACACCGCCGCCGACCAGAGCTTCACCATCGACGGGCTTCTCGCCTTGAACGACCTGTCGGAGATCGTCGGCGTCGATCGGCCCGAGCTCAAGTTCACGCCCTACAACGCCCGTTTTCCCGAGCGCGTACGCGACAATTCCGGCGACTGCTTCGCCGCCATCCGGCAGAAGGACCTCGTCGTCCACCACCCCTACGAATCCTTCGACGTCGTGGTGCAGTTCATCAATCAGGCGGCGCACGACCCCAATGTCGTCGCCATCAAGCAGACGCTCTACCGCACCTCCAAGGACAGCCCGATCGTCCGGGCGCTGATCGAGGCCGCCGAGGCCGGAAAATCGGTCACCGCCCTGGTGGAGCTGAAGGCGCGCTTCGACGAGGAAGCTAACATCCGCTGGGCGCGTGATCTGGAGCGCGCCGGCGTGCAGGTCGTGTTCGGCTTCATCGAGCTGAAGACCCACGCGAAACTGTCGATGGTGGTGCGCCGCGAGGCCGGCAATCTCGTCACCTACTGCCACGTCGGGACGGGCAATTATCACCCGCAGACGGCGCGCATCTACACCGACATCTCCTTCTTCACCGCCGACCCCATCATCGCGCGCGACGTGTCGCGCATCTTCAACTTCATCACCGGCTATGCCGAGCCCGCGGGGTTGGAGCGGATGGCTGTGTCGCCTCTGACCCTGAAGGCACGCCTCCTCCAGCACATCGCCGAGGAGATCGCCTTTGCCAGAGACGGCAAGCCTGCCGCGATCTGGGGCAAGTGCAATTCCCTCGTCGATGCCGAGATCATCGACGCGCTCTACGCCGCGAGCCAGGCCGGCGTGCAAGTCATGCTCATCGTGCGCGGCATCTGCTGCCTTCGGCCCGGCGTGCCGGGCCTCTCCGACAACATCGAGGTGAAGTCGATCATCGGTCGATTCCTGGAACACGCGCGGGTTTACGCCTTCGGTGGCGGCTACGGCCTCCCGCACAACAAGGCGCGGGTCTACATCTCCTCGGCCGATCTCATGTCCCGCAACCTCGAACGGCGGGTCGAGGCGCTGCTGCCGATCACCAATCCGACTGTGCATGACCAGGTCCTGAACCAGATCATGATCGCCAATCTCATCGACAACCAGCAGAGCTACCGTGTACTTCCCGACGGCGCGAGCGAACGGATCGGCCCTGCCGAAGGGGAAGAGCCCTTCAACGCTCATAGCTACTTCATGACGAACCCGAGTCTGTCCGGACGTGGCAAATCCCTGCGTGAATCGAGCCCCAAGACTCTCCTCCGACGACTCGAGCTCCGACGCTGACATCCGCGACCAGAATCCGATGGTGTTGAGGCCCGGCATGTCCAAGCCCATCGCCATCGTCGACATCGGTTCGAACTCCGTTCGGCTCGTCGCCTATGACCGGCTGTGTCGCGCGCCGACGCCGATCTTCAACGAGAAGGTCCTCTGCGGTCTCGGCAAGGGCGTGGCCACGACGGGGCTGCTCGGGGCGGAGGCCATGGCGCGGGCTTTGTCGGCTCTGCGGGCCTTCAGGGTTCTCTGCCGCAACCTCGGGATCGAGGATGTGCGCGTGCTGGCCACGGCCGCTGCACGCGACGCCCGCAACGGCCCGGCCTTTCTCGACGCCGCCACCGCGGCACTGGGCGCCGAGATCGAACTCATCGGAGGCACGCGCGAGGCGGAACTCTCGGCGCTGGGCGTGTCCTCCGGCTTTTTCCGGGCCGACGGAGTCGTCGGCGACATGGGCGGCGGCTCGCTGGAATTGATCGACGTCAGGCCATCGCCGGTGCTGGGCCGCGGCGTATCGCTACCACTTGGTGGACTGGCGCTTCTCGACGCCAGCAAGGGCTCACCCAAGCGGGCCGCCAAGATCGCCCGCGACCTGCTCGCCAAATCCGAGCCGATCAGAAGCCTCGAGGGCCGGACGTTCTATGCGGTGGGAGGAACGTGGCGGGCCCTGGCGCGGCTCCACATGAAGACCCGCAACTATCCTCTGAACGTCATGCACGGCTACACGGTCCCGGCCGCCGAAGCTCTGGGGCTCGTCACCATGATCGAGCGCATGGATGTCGAGGCGATCGGCGCCCTTGCGGCCGTTCCCTCGGCTCGGCGGCCGCTCCTGGCCTATGGTGCCGCCGTGATGGAGGAGATCATCCGCCTCGGCCGGCCACGCGAGGTCGTCATCTCGGCCATGGGAGTCCGAGAGGGGCTGCTGTTCGAGAGCCTCGATGCCGTGGAGCAGCAGGAGGACCCGCTCTTCGCTTCGGCACACGACATCAATCGGCAGATGTCGCGCAGCCCCCGCCATGGCTCCGACCTTTGCGCCTGGACGGATCGGTTCTACGCCTCGGCAGCCCTGCCGGAGACCGGCGACGACCTCCGGCTTCGTCATGCCGCGTGCCTCATGGCCGACATCGCCTGGAGAGCCCATCCGGACTATCGCGGCGACCATGCGCTTCATGCCATCGCCAACGGCACCTTCGCGGGCGTGGATCACCCGGCTAGGGCCTTTCTGGCTCTCGCCATCGCCTATCGCTACGGTGCGGGAGAGGGCGAGGCGCAAGCCGGCTTTCGGGCTCTGCTCCCGTCCGGGGCGCTCGAGCGCGCACGGCTCCTCGGCGCCGCGTTTCGGGTCGCCTATCTGATCTCGGCTGCCATGGGTGGGGTGCTGCCGCGCACGGAGCTTCGCTGCACGAAAACGAAGGTCATCCTTTCGCTTCCTCCCGACCTCGCCGACCTCGCGACCGACCGCTGCTTTGGACGGCTGAAGCAACTCGCGAAGCTGACCGGCCGGGAGGCCGAGGTGAAGATCGGCTGACACGCCAGCACATTCGTCACGGGAAAGCAGGGCGTCGCTTCCAGGACCGTGTCGCGCCAAAGAGCGCGTCAGGGCTTGGCGATGCCGGTTCGCTTCGCTCCCGACGGCGGCGTCCGGCTCAGGCCGTCTCGGCTTCGAGCTTCTCGCCGTCCTGCCATTCGAGGGCGACGACCTTGCCGCCTTCGACCGTCAGGGCAAGGCGGCCGTTCTTGAGGTCGAGAGCCTTGGCGCCGAACATGGTGCGACGCCAGCCGTCGAGCGCCGGCACATCGGCCTCGTCGCTCGCCGCGATGGCTTCGAGATCGTCGACATTGGCGATAAGCTTCGCCGCCACCCCATGTGCGTCGGCGACCTGCCGCAGCAGCACTTTCAAGAGCTCCACCGTAGCACCGTTGCCGCCGCCATTGCCGCGGCGGTCACGATCGATTCGGGGCAGGGTCTTGGGATCGCGCGCGAGGCCGCGCTCGACGGCGGCGATCATGTCCGGGCCAAGTCGCGACTTGTCCATGCCGCGCGGCACGGCGCGAAGATCCGCGAGCGCCTCGGCCGAGCGCGGCGCCGCGGTCGCCACCTCGATCATCGCATC
>JAYVMK010000639.1:0-6213 GCA_043758995.1 Lichenibacterium sp.
GCGACTGACCTGACCATCCCGGCGGGCTTCGGCACCAACGGCAACCGATACATGCTGGCGGAAGTGACGATGCCTTACAGCCCGATGCTCGGGGCATCGCTGGGCAAGATCATCGGCGGGCTCAACGGTACGATCAAAATCGCCAGCAGCTTCGCATGGCCCGTGCGCACCGGGGTCGTCCACAATAGCGCGAACGGCACCCCAGAACTGACAATGCCGGGAGGATCCCCATGCCCTTAACTCCCGCAGATCCAGTCAGAGACCAAGGTCAAGCCGACACTCGGCTAACACGGTTGCTCGGATTCGTGTCGGAGCGGCGCGGCAACGTCGCCGTCATCTTCGCCCTCGCGAGTCTGCCGCTCTTGGCCTTCACCGGCGCGGCGATCGACTACGGCTTGGCGACGCGCCTCCAGGTCAAGCTGCAGGCTGCGACGGATGCCACGGCTCTGGGTCTCTGCCAGACGCCTCAGACGACCACCACGCCCCAACTCCAGACCCAGGCTCAGACCGTAGCAGCGGGCTACATGATCGGAGCGTCAAACCTGATGGTTGATCCACTCGCCGTCACCAGCAATCCGCGCAAGATCACACTGACTACCCACGTCAACTCGCGGACCTTTTTCCCGGCCTTCACGGGTGTGAGTTCGCCGAAGGTCAATGCCACGTCGCAATGCGCCACCCCGCTGGCCAAGACCTTCGAAATCGCCATGGTCCTCGACAATACGGGTTCGATGGCGAATTCGAGTGGCTCGCAGAGCAAGCTTCAGGCTGTCCAGTCGGCCGCATCGACTTTCGTCGACTACGTGAAGACCAACGGCGCTTTCGCCAGTAACAGCCGTATCTCGATCGTACCTTTCGCCGCGTCGGTGGCGGTCGACCCGCGAATATCCGCGACCGCCAGTTGGGTCGATAGCGGCGGACTGTCCAAATATCATTGGACCAACGTCGATCATGCGTCGGCGACAGCGGCGGGGTTCACCAGTCGGCTGTCGATCTTTGCGGCGCTGCAGAAGTTCTCTTCGAGTTGGGCTTGGGGAGGATGTTTCGAGTCGTTGCCTTATCCGCAGAACGTTCAGGATGGGACCCCGACCAGCAACGACACGCTATACGTGCCGATGTTCGCCCCAGATGAGCCCGGCACTGGAAGTACCGGCACGGCTTGCTGGAGTGCAACCATCAATATTTTCGGAAATTGCATTGGCTCAGTCGTCTTACAAGGCAATAGCTACATCAACGACAATCCCTTCCTATCATCAACCTGCCCTTTACAAACCGATTTTGCCAAGGCCGAGAGTCAGGCCTGCAAGTACAAAAATGCCCAGGGTGCTGCGCCGACGAATTCCGGCGCTGCCGGAATTCCGAATGGTCCGAACTTCATGTGCACCACCCAGCCGCTGCAACGGCTTACCTCTGATGCTCCCACCCTGAAAAGCCTCATTTCGTCGATGACGGCGTCTGGATCCACCGACATTCACGAAGGCGTCATGTGGGGCTGGCGGACGCTCTCGCCGGTCAGCGTTTTCGCCGACGGCGCCGCCTACTCGACCAGCGCGACGTCGCCCACCAACAAGGTCCTGATCCTGATGACCGACGGCGCCAATAGCTGGCCTTCCAACACCGGTGCGAACTACAATCAGACTTACTACTTTTCGCCGGGATATCTTAAGAACGCCGACGGCAGCGATCCCACGCCGCATATGCCCACGGCCTATCAGTCGAGCTCAAGCATCCAGACGACAGCTCAACAGCGTAACGCTCTCGATCAATTGACCTTGGAGGCTTGCAGCAACGCCAAAGCTGTGAACGTTTCCATCTATACGATAGGCTTTAGCGTGGCTTCCGATCCGATCGACAAACAAGGGATCCAACTACTGCAAAACTGCGCGTCATCGAGCAAACAGGCCTTCGTGGCCAATGATTCGAATGGCCTCATCTTGGCGTTCAGCCAGATCGCCGCCAGTATCGGGGCGCTTCGCATCAGCCAGTAGGCAGCGGCCATTCAGCCGAGGCGCGTGCTCGGTGCTTCCCAGTCCATCACAGGGCCGAGCGGCACGATGCCGGTCGGATTGATGCCGCGGTGGCTGCCGTAATAATGGCCTTTGATGTGGAGCCAATCGACGGTGTCGGCCACCCCCGGCTGTTGGTAGAGGTGGCGCGCATAGTCCCAGAGGTTGGAATAGTCGACGAGGCGCCGCAGGTTGCATTTGAAATGGCCGTGGTAGACGGCGTCGAAGCGCACCAGCGTCGTGAAGAGCCGCCAGTCGGCTTCCGTGGGCGCCTCGCCGCAGAGATAGGGCTGGCGTGCGACGAGGGACTCGAGCCAGTCGAGCGTGTCGAAGAGCGGCCCGATGGCAGCCTCGTAGGCGTCTTGCGTGGTGGCGAACCCCGCCCGGTACACGCCATTGTTCAGCGTGTCGTAGACCCTCGTGTTGACCGCATCGATCTCGGCCCGCATCGCCGCAGGATACAGATCACCGGGACGGGCTCCTAGGCCATCGAACGCCGAACCGAGGATACGGACGATGTCGGCGGATTCGTTGTTGACGATGGTCCCCGCCTGCTTGTCCCACAGGATCGGCACCGTGACGCGCCCGGTGTAGCGGGCATCGGCGCGCCGGTAGACCTCCTGGAGAAGCTGCGCGCCGAACGGGTCCGCGATCACGCCGGGCCCCGGCGCGAAGGTCCAGCCATCGTCCCGCATGAGCCAATGCGTGACCGACAGGCTCATCATATCATCGAGGCCCTTGAGACGCCTCACGATGAGGGCGCGATGCGCCCAAGGACAAGCCAGCGAGACATAGAGATGGTAGCGCCCCGCCTCCGGCGGATGCTGGCCGCCGACGGCAACGGTGCCGCGAAACCTTGTCGGCGGCCGCTTGAACTGGCCATCCTCCGTATGGGCGAGATCCTCGTCGCGGCGCCAGACGCCGTCCACCATCTCGCCCATGATAGGAACCCTCGGTCGCGTCAGTGAGGCGCGAGAGCGCGTCGCGATCCCGCGATCGGGCGGGCCTGAGCCGAACCGGTCTCGGCGAAGAGCTCGGCCAGCTTCTCCGTCATCGCTCCACCGAGTTCCTCGGCATCCACGATGGTGACGGCGCGCCGATAGTAGCGGGTCACGTCGTGGCCGATGCCGATAGCGATCAGTTCGACCGGCGAACGCGTCTCGATCTCCTCGATCATGGCCCGAAGATGCCTTTCGAGATAATTGCCGGCATTGACCGACAGCGTAGAGTCGTCCACTGGCGCGCCGTCCGAAATCATCATCAGGATCTTGCGCTGCTCGGGCCGGCCGAGCAGGCGCTTGTGGGCCCAATCGAGGGCCTCCCCGTCGATATTCTCCTTCAGCAACCCCTCCCGCATCATGAGACCGAGGTTGCGCCGTGCGCGGCGCCAGGGCGCGTCCGCCGATTTGTAAATGACGTGACGCAGGTCGTTGAGCCGGCCAGGCGTCGTGGGCTTGCCCGACTGCAGCCATGCTTCGCGGGACTGCCCGCCCTTCCAGGCTTTGGTGGTGAATCCGAGAATCTCGACCTTGACGCCGCAGCGCTCCAGCGTCCGCGCCAGGATATCGGCGCAGGTCGCCGCCACCGTGATGGGCCGGCCCCGCATCGAACCGGAATTGTCGAGCAGAAGCGTCACCACCGTGTCGCGGAAATCAGTGTCCTTCTCGCGCTTGAAGGAGAGCGGCTGCTGCGGATCGATGACGACGCGCGACAGGCGCGCCGGGTCGAGCATCCCCTCCTCGAGATCGAACTCCCAGGCGCGGCTCTGCTGGGCCATGAGCCGGCGCTGCAACCGATTGGCCAGACGCGCCACGACGCTCGACAGGTTCGAGAGCTGCTTGTCGAGATAGGCCCGCAGCCGCTCGAGTTCTTCCGCGTCGCAGAGCTGCTCGGCCGGCACGACCTCGTCGTATTTGACCGTATAGGCCTTGTAGTCCGGCCCCTTCCCCTCGTTGGCGGGAGCCTGCGGACGACGGCTTTCCGCCGATTCCTCGGCCTCGCCATCGTCCTGGTCCTCGAGGGTTTCGCCGGCGGGCGCATCGGGGCTCTCCATGGCCCCCTCCTCCATGTCCTCGGCGGAGGATTCGGCAGTATCCATCTCAAGCGTCTGGCCGGACTCCGACTCCTGCCCCTCGCCTTCGGACTGGTCGGCGTCGTCCTGCGCCGTCTCTTCGTCGGGATCCTCGTTCTCCTCCTCCCGATCGAAGGAAGAGGGATCGGCCATGTCGAGCGACTGAAGCAGTTTGTGGATCGACCGTCCGAAGGCCCGCTGATCTTCGAGCAGAACGTCGAGCCGGTCGAGATCCGCACCGGCGCGTTCCTCGATCCAGGGACGCCAGAGGTCGACGATGGTCTGGGCGTCGGGCGGCGGAGCGCGGCCGGTCAGCCGTTCCCGGACCATCAAGGCGATGGCGTCTTCGATCGGAGCATCGGCACGATCGGTGATCTCGGCGTAGTTGCCGCGATGATAGCGGTCCTCCAGCATGGCGGCGAGGTTGATGCCGACACCGTCCATGCGGCGCGCACCGATCGACTCGACCCGCACCTGTTCGACGGCATCGAACACCGCTCGCGCCGCTTGAGCTTCGGGCAGCAGGCGGCGGTGCGTGCTCGCATCGTGGCAGGCGAGCTTCAGCGCCATGGAATCGGCGTGCCCCCGCACGATGGCAGCCTCGCGCGGGCTGAGTTTGCGGGCCGGTTCGGGCAAACGCGCCTTGGCGGTGTCGCCATGTCCGACAACGCTCGGCCTGTCGGGCGCGAAGGTCACCTCCAGTTCCGGCGTCCGAGCCATGGCGCGCATGCAGGACGCGACGGCACGCTTGAAAGGCTCCTGCGGCGCCTCGTTGGGTCCGCCAGGCTTGCGATTGGAAAGAGGGCTCATAGGCTCTTGGTCAGGTAATGGCGGCAGTGCCCGGCGGGAAAGCCGTCGAGCCGGGCGAAATCGCGGTAGCCGAGCTTGCGATAAAACTCGGGCGCCTGAAAGGAGAACGTGTCGAGCACGGAATCGGTCGCACCGCGGCGACGCGCCTCGGTCTCGGCCTGGTTCATCAGCCGCGTGGCGTGGCCCCGGCCGCGATGCTCGACCGCCACCCAAAGACCGTCGACGGTCAGCCATCCCATGAACGTCTGGCCCACGAGGCCGCCGATCAAAGCGCCCTCCTCGCGCAGCGCCAAGGTGAGAAACTGGCGGCCGCCGTCGTGCTTGGCACGAGTGTCCGACCGCAGGGACTCCATGATGGCTTGGCGTGCCGCGCCCTGGCGTAGCTCCGGAACGACGTGGATCGTGGCGGTCACGGCTCGGGCCAGCGGATGGGGCGGGCCATCATCTCGTCCCAGGAACAGGGATTGGGCTCCGGAATCATCGCGTCCGAGAGGTCGATCTCGTTCGGGGCGCCAACGCGACCCCCTCGGAACGCCGTGTCGGTCAAATCAGCCAAAAATGGGGGCAGGCTAGGAGACTCGCCGAGCAACTCGTCAACCTGACGCCGTTGCTCTGTGATCGTCCGTGCCCAACTCGCACTCCGACGCTCTGGCTGATGATCCCATGTCAGCAGATGACGGTCGACGGGGCTGAACCGGCCCACAAATTCCTTGCGCTCTCGGCAAGCCACGTCACGAACCTCGTCGATGAGATGGTCGATGTCGAGTTCATCGAAGCGCCCGAGCCTGATGAGTTCGACCTGCTCCTGCTCGACTGCCCAAGCGTGAGCGTCGTCTTCGTAGCGGGACAGCGGCTTCGACGGCCGCTTGTCCCGCTCAAGGGTCAGATCGAAGGTCGCGTGCTCCACAACTCGTCTCTCCTTCCCACTTGGACAAGCGGCGCCTCGCCTCAACTCAGTGCGACGTTGACGGTGCTTTCCGGCAGTTCCTTACCGAAGCTGCGCTGGTAGAACTCGGCCACCAGCGACCGTTCGAGCTCATCGCATTTGTTCAGGAACGTCAGGCGGAACGCGAAGCCGATGTCACCGAAGATGTCGGCATTCTCGGCCCAGGTGATGACCGTACGCGGGCTCATCACGGTCGAGAGGTCGCCAGCCGTGAACGCGTTTCGGGTCAGGTCGGCGACCCGCACCATCTTGTTGACGATGTCGCGGCCTTCCTTTGTGCCCCGGTAATGAGGCGCCTTGGCCTGGACGATATCGACCTCGCGGTCGTGCGGCAGATAGTTGAGGGTCGTGACGATCGACCAACGGTCCATCTGGCCCTG
>JAYVMK010000640.1:0-2643 GCA_043758995.1 Lichenibacterium sp.
TGCGCATGATCCAGCTGCGGATGTTGTGGATGTTGCGCCCCGTCGACAGATCCATGACGGTATCGGCACCCCAGCGGATGGCCCAGACCAGCTTCTCGACTTCCTCGGCGGCGCCCGACGTCACGGCGGAATTGCCGATATTGGCATTCACCTTGACCAGGAAGTTACGGCCGATCGCCATCGGCTCGACTTCGGGGTGGTTGATGTTGGCCGGGATGATGGCCCGGCCGAGCGCGATCTCGCTCCGCACGAACTCCGGTGTGACGAACTCCGGCAGAGCGGCGCCGAAAGCCTCGCCGTCGCGCAGCTTGGCGCCGGCGTCGGCCAGAGCCGCCTCGCGGCCGAGGTTCTCGCGATGCGCCACATAGATCATCTCTTCGGTGATGATCCCGGCGCGGGCGAATTCATATTGTGTGGCGAGCTGGCCGAGGTGGGCGGAGCGCAAGGTGCGGTGCGCCGGGCAGGCCTCGACGAGCCGGTCCTCGGGCAGGTTGCCGTTGTCCTCGGGGCGCAAGGCGCGACCCGCGACGGTCTCGAAGCCGCGGCGCGCAATCCAGCCGTCACGGATCGTTGACAAGCCCTGGCGCAGGTCGATGCGGGCGCCGGTCTCCGTGTAGGGGCCGGACGGGTCATAGACCCGGATCGCAGGCTCTTTCGGGTCGGAGAGGGCGATCTCCCGGAAGGGCACGCGGATCGTCGGGTGAGACGTGGGCGCCGCATAGACCTTGCGGGAGCCGAAGATCGGCCCGGTGGTGACGCTGTCCGGGGCCGGTGCGACACCGGCGCCAGGGGTGTTGGATGAAATGAGCGACATGGATCTCCTCCTGTGGTGGGAGACCCGGGCGCGAATGGGTATGGAAATGCCGCAAGGTTGCGCAGCCGATCCCGTCCCTTCGCCGGCATGACCCGGATCAGGTTCAAAGGGTTCGGCTCGTCGCCGTCTCAGCCCCGATCGTGGGACGCCCCTCGGACGGGTGGAGACTGCCTCCTGTCGGGATTGCGCGTCAAGCGTCTTTGGTGACGTGCAGAGGGGCGTCGGGAACGACCGAGCGTTGTGGGACGCGCGAGGCGGGCTACGTTGGCCGTCGGGGTCGGAGGCGAAGGCATGGAGCGGGATCGGGAGCGGGACTGGGTGCCGGACGAGATGCTGGCGTGGCGGGAGGACTGCCACGCGCCGTCGCATCGGGCGTCGAGATCGACGGGCAGGGCCGGGCCGTGATCGCCGACGCGACGATCGAAGCGCACCGCATCGCGGCGTTGCTCGACGGCGACATGGACGTCGACGAGGTGGTTCAGGGTTATGTCTCGCTGACCTGCGCCCAGGTGCTGGCCGCCAAGGCCTATGCCGACGCGCATCCCTGGACCTGTCGGCCATTTCCACCGCTCACGGCGAAGAAGGCGATGCGCGAAGCCAAGCTCGACGGGGTCGAGAAGGTTCTGCCGCGCCGTCGACGAGGGATCTCGTCGATACGAACGTCGTCGGCCAACTCACCAAACCATCGCCGTCCGCCCGTCGTTCGATGGCTCGGCAGCATCGAGGAACCCGAACTGATCATCAGTGCGATCACGGTCCGTGAACTTCGCTACGGCGGCGAGGAGTCAACGCGGCAAGAGCCTGCAAGCGCGGAGTTGTTCTCGCTTCGGATCGACGCCGTCATCGCGTCCTTCGCCGGGCGCGTTCTGGCCATTGACGAGCGCGTCGCCCGAATCTGGGCCGTCATGCTCGCCCGCTCCAACAAGCCCATCGACGACACGGGGGCTTGCCGCAACGGCTGCCGTGCACGGGCCTCGTGGTCGTCACCCGCAACATCGCACACCTGCGCGGCCGTGGCGTGCCGATGCTCGACCCGTTCCGGTCGCCGCCAACCACCGTCCCGCCCGCGACCTGATCGGCCTCTGCGGCGTTGACGGCGCAGGCCGCATCCAGCGGCGGAGCTCTCTCATGCGCCACCTCTTCGCGGTTCCGTTTCTCGCTTTCCTCGCCGCACCGGCCGGCGCGGCCCCGGCGGCACGCGCCGCCCATATGGACGAGTACCTCTCGATCTGGTCGAACAATGCCGCGATCGCACCCGCCACCGTGGCCCGGCTCTATGGGCGGCATGTCGACTATTACGGTCACTCGATGTCGGCCGGGGACGTCTATCGCGACAAGCGCGCCTTCGTGCAGCAATGGCCCGTGCGGTCCTACGCGGCCGTGCCCGGCACCGTCGTGAACGACTGCGCCGACGCGAGCGCGCGATGCCATGTCGGCGCCGTCATGCACTGGCGCCGCGTGGATCGCGCCGGGCGAGGGGAGAGCGGTACGAATACCGTCCGGCTCGAACTCGCGCGCGAAAACGGCACACTGAAGATCGTGCGGGAAAGCGGCACGCCCGTCGTGGCAAGGTAAGGCACAGAACAGCGGAAAGCAGAGCTGGAATAATTGTCTGGCACAGCTTCAACCGCAGCCCGACTCAGCGTAAAAGAGACCTCGGCCCTCGCAAGGGGCCGACCGGCCCCTCGGGCCGGCCTGCCGGGACGGCCCACGGTCTGACACAAGACCAAGACGAGGCGCCGGCAACTACGGTATCCTTCCCATGTCAGATCTGACCGTGTTTACGGATGCGTTGACCACGCATGTGGTCTTCGTCGTCTATTGCCTGG
>JAYVMK010000641.1:0-4340 GCA_043758995.1 Lichenibacterium sp.
CGCCGTCGCAGTCGAAAATGATCAGGTATGGCCGATCGTCAGGGTTCAAGGTCGCGGGCATCGGTCGATTCTATATTGAAGGGCGAGGCTGCCGCGCGGGAGCCTGTCGGGCCGCACGGCTCGGATGCGTCCGTCATGCGGCATGGCTGTCGATGAAGGTGCCGGATGCGAGCAGGCGGAGAAGGCTCTGCACGCTGTGGGTGGCGGCCGCCGGAACGCTGCCGTGCTCCTCCTCGAAAGCCCGCATGGGCGCGTCGACCCGGTCGACGAGGCGTTTGCTGAAACTCGCGACACTGTCGACCGCGTCGCTGGTGGGCGCCTGGAACCGGGCGAGGATGCGGGTGATCGGATCGTCCGTGGCGGAGAAGCGCTTCAGGATCGCCGCGGCCGCTCCGTTCAGGTAGTCGTCGACGTCCACGTCTCTGACGAAACTCTCGAAACGAACGTCCTTCCGGAGGAGGGCGGAGACGCCGTCCCGCATCTCATCCATGACCTCGCGCGCGAACTGCGCATGCTCGGGGCGGGACTCGAGATATTGGTTGAGTTTGAGATCGTGGTCGCCGTCGCTATCCTGGTAGGCCCTGAGAGCGATGAGGGAATGCGTGCCGTTGAGCAGCCAATTCTTGATCTGCTTCTCGGTGTCCACGTGGCGGCTGAATTCGACGCCGCTTCCGGAGAGAAGCGGGACCAGATGCTCGGTCGCTTCGGTCATTTCGAGCTTCAAGGAACCATAGTCTTCGGCGCGCACCAGCACCGTGGCGTGTTGCCCCGTCGTGTCCTCCTCGAGACCCACGCACATGCGGTCCGACAGAGCGTGGACGCGGATCACACGATCATGCGCTGCGGGCGAAAGAAGCGCCGCGAGATCTTCGTCCCGGAAAACGTCGTGAGCGCTGATGGTGTTCTCGCAGGCGACGAGGATGACCGTCCCGATCCTGTGGTCCGCCGCCGCCATCGTCGCGATGGCGTTCAGGGCCCGCACGATGGGGCCGTAGTTCCGGGTCTTCAAAACGGAGGCGGTCACCACGACAGCTAAAGAGCCTTGGCCCTTCAGAGCCTCCGTCAGGATGCCGTCGACGATATCCTCGATATCGTCGTCCCCGTAGGCGAAGAAGCCATCGTAATGCACGACGTGGCGATCCGCCTCCGCACCGCCGGGCTTCTGAATGACATAGCAACGGTCGGGATTGTCCTGGAGCAGTGCGTTGCGCCGCTCGGACGAGAGCGCCGTTGCACCGGTGTCCTTGGATCCCGAAACGGCGCGATTGAGCAGGTAGAGCGACGAGCCCGGCTTCTGGAAGCAGGGCGCGACGAGGCCCAGGCCCAAACGCCCGGTGCCGAAGTGGAGATGGGTAAGCCGGACTTCGGACGTGTCGGACTTCGGCTGGTCAGGCTTCGACACTGTAGGATCAATCGTCATGAGTCTCGCTCGAGTCGTGAAAGATCGGCGGTCGGAGATCAAGACGATGCCTCGACGTGCCGTCCGCGTGGGGCACAAAGCTGGAAGCGGCGCATGTCGGCGTGACATGCACACGTGAGATCCACGGGCGGTCCGAGTCACCTGCGATCGATGACAGGCCGTCTCATGTTCTCGGTACGTGGTTGCTGCGTAACGCCGACCGCCGGGGTCGCCATGCGCAGACCGAATTCATAGCCCGAGGCTGAAGCTGATCCGGACGTAGGGCTTGGATTGCCTCGATGAAAGATCGCCGATCAGTGCGAGGTTCCGAAACGTTACGACGTCTTTTTTCGCGGTCACACGGCACCACAACGCCAATCGGGCCGCACTGTACGGCAGCAGACGACGCGTCCCGCACACGAACCGCCATAGGGCCGTGTCGTTATACCGATGATCGGGTGCCTGACCGACAGGTCGTGCCCTGCGATGCTGACTGCAGACGACTAATGTCGGTGCAAGTCACTTCAGCGGTGGCAAACCCACGTACAAAATCGGAGTACAACATGTCTTATAACTTCGACCTCAGCCCGGCAGGCGATCAGCAGCACGCCGTCATTTGCCGGGATACGCTGGATGGGCGCATCTCCATCGAACACCAAACCCTGGACGGAAGCCGCATTTGCCAGACGGAGCACGTTGCGACCGTGTCGCCCGATGAGGCCGTGTTCCATGTCCAGGAATGCGAGAAGGCCCTTGGCCTCAAGGACGGCGCGTCGCCCCTATCCTCGGCCAAGCAGACTCAGTTCTTCGCCTGCTGTAAATGAGGGCCGTCGGCTGATCCCTACGGGGTAAGGCGTATTCGTCAGACCTGACCTTCCAACCTGCAGTGTTGTGGACCCCTCTGCGAGAACGACCTCAATCCCTGCGACCCTCCGACCTATAGGCAAGCCGGAGGACGATGCTGCTTCTTCCACTCATGAGAGAAGCGAGCCCGTCGTGAGTGGCCGAGGCTGGTTCGCTGGCGTCCCAAGTATCAACGCGCCTGGGTAGCGCGAGTTGAAACTTGTCATTGACCAGCAACGTCGACGTTTGGGCAGCTGCTGATGCAATGGCCGCGAGGAACGTCGATCTGAAGCATGTTGAGGTCGCTGCCTCTGCGCAAATGGAGCCAGGATCAAAGCTATGACGACCAGTCCATCGCTCAGGCTCTTGGATGCGAGCACGATCGGCATGATCAACCGGGCCTACGCTACCGCGACGAGTGTCCTCGCGATCAGGCCGTCGCTGTTCCATGGGATGTCACCATCCGACGCACGGGCCAACCTGGGTCGCGCCATGATCGAGTTGGTGGAGACCGGCACGACCGATGAGGCGACCCTGGCGCGGGACGCCCTTCTCCGGGCCTTTCCCGCCTGCCGGTCGCGGCCCGGCATCATGGCCGATCGCCAGACATCGCCCGTGCCGGACCTGCCGCTCCATCGCGATGGTTCTTCAGCCGCCTGCAGAGTGGAAGAAAATCGCCCTTCCTGGAGAGACTAAGGGGGACGAGATGTTCCGTCCCGACGGGAGCGGCGACGCGGACGACACGACGGATCCGGTCTTCGGCGGACCTCCGGGTCGATCGAGACAGAGGCGGGCAGTCCCGCACCCCGACGGCGGTCGCCGCGACTGGATCCAGGACCCACGATGTCTCGATCGACGATGAACCCGTTCATGCTCGTGGTGGCCGCGGTGGCGGCCGTGGGCGGCTTTCTCTACGGCTACGACACAGGGATCATCTCGGGAGCCCTGCTGTCCATCAGTACGGACTTCGGGCTCGACGACCGCATGCAGGAAATCGTAGCGGCCGCCATCCTGGTGGGCGCCACGATCGGTGGCCTGGGTTGCGGGTGGTTCTCCGACCGGTTTGGCCGACGCATGGCCATCATCACGATCGCGTGCGTCTTTACGTTCGGCGCGGTCGCGGCAAGCCTGGCCCCCAATGCCTGGTTTCTCGTGGCGGCGCGGGTCGTGCTCGGCCTCGCCGTCGGCGGCGCATCCCAGGCGGTGCCGACCTATATCGCAGAACTCGCTCCGGCGGCGCGGCGGGGCAACCTCGTCACCATGTTCAACGTCGCCATCGGCGCCGGCATCCTGACGGCGAGTTTCGTCAGCTACGGCCTGCACGGTATCCTGTCCTGGCGCTGGATGATCTCGGTGGCTGCGGTTCCGGCCGCGGCACTCGGGACCGCCATGATCTGGCTGCCCGAGACGCCGCGATGGCTGATGTCCAAGGACCAGCCGGACGAGGCCCGTACGGCCATGGCGCGCGTGAGAGGCGAGGGCTCAGACCTCGACCAGGAACTCGACCAGATCCGCGAAGTGAAACGCAAGACCGAAACGTCCTCCACCCTGGGCTGGAGCGGCTTGGCGAAGCCCTGGATCAGGCCTGCTCTCGTGGTCGGCCTCGGAGTCGCGGCCTTCACGCAACTCAGCGGCATCGAATTGATGATCTATTACGCGCCCACGATGCTGAAGGGCGTGGGATTTGCCGAGCAGGGCGCTCTGCTGACCAATGTCGGGCTTGCGGTGATCTACCTCGTGATGACGGCCTTAGGGCTCGCCATCGTCGACCGGATCGGTCGTCGCCGCCTGTCGCTGATCATGATCCCCGGAGCGACCGTGGCCCTCGTGGTGCTCGGTGGGCTCTTCGCCCTGAAGATGACGGGCCAGGGCCAGGCGCCCTTCGTCATCGGCTGCCTCTTCGTCTACATGCTGTTCAATGCCGGCGGTCTGCAGGTCATCGGCTGGCTGACGGGCGCGGAGATCTATCCGCTGTCGGTCCGTGCCGCGGGAACCAGTGCCCAGGCCGGCATGGTGTGGGGCGCAGATCTCCTTGTGACAGCGACCGCGCTGTCCTTGATCAATGGCCTTGGAGCCGGGGGTGCCATGTGGGTCTATG
>JAYVMK010000642.1:0-6488 GCA_043758995.1 Lichenibacterium sp.
GAGGACGAGAACCTCCCGCTCGACATCGCCCGAAACCGCACCCCCGACCAGTCCCGTCAGACCACCCTGAGGCACGACCCCGAGCCCGAGGGACCGGCAGCGGCGCATGACCTGCGCGAGTTCCGCCGTGGAGCGCGGTCGGACCACCGCCACGGGCTCGCCGACGTAGCTTCCCGTCCGGTCGCGAGTCAGCGGTGCGATGAGGTCCGGATCGGCGAGGAACAGATCGGAAGCGAAGCCTTCGGCGAGGGCGGCCGCGCTCGGATGCGCTGCACTCTGGTTGATCACGGGTCCTGTCCTCCCTCCGGGTCCGGTTCCGGCTGGTCGGACGGGTCATCCGCTTCGCCGGACCGCACCATGTTGAGCTGGTGCTTCATGCGCCGCAGCCGGTCATCCCGGGGGTCCTCCCGCCGCAGCGCCACGGCGGTCGACAGCACATCGACGACGACCAGCGCCGCGATGCGCGACGTCGTCGGCGTGTAGACGCCGGTATTGTCGAAGGTCTCGATGAGCAGGACGACGTCGCAGACCGTGCTGACGTCCCCTTCCGCCCCGACTAGGCCGATCACGGCCGCGCCGCTCTGCCGAGCGAGCCGTGCGGCCTCGACGAGCTGGCGCGTCCGGCCGGTATTCGACACAAGCACGACTACGTCGCCGGGCTCCATCATGGAGGCGAGCATGACCTGCTGGTGAAAGTCGGATTCGGCCCTGCACGGAACCCCGAACAGCGGAAATTTCTGCTGGGCGTCGACAGCGACGACGCCGGATGCGCCGAAGCCGAGGAAGCTGATGCTCCGGGCGCCGGCCAGCAGGTCGACGGCGCGGGCGAGCGCCTCGGGACACAGGTGCTGTCGCGCCCAGTCGAGGCTCGTCAACGTGTAGGCGAAAATCTTGTCGGTGACGGCGGCGAGCGTATCGTCGCCCTTGATGGCCGAATTCGTCGCGGGCCGGCCGAGCGCGAGACTGTGGGCGAGCCGAAGCTTGAATTCGGCAAATCCCGAGAAGCTGACCGCGACGCAGAACCGGACCACCGTCGGCTGGCTGACTTTGGCCTTCGCCGCCACGCTGGCGATCGTTGATTCGAGGACCCACGACGGGTCCTGCAGGACCAGTTCCGCCACTTTGGCATCGGATCGCCTAAGGCCCGGCAGCGCGTTGCGGACCAAGTCGAGCACGTTCTGGGCGGGCCGCCGCCCGACCTCCGGGCTGTTCTGCAAAATGGTCATCCTCGGAGCGCCTCCTGTCGCGCAGCAAGGAATTAGGCCGGTCGAAGGCTCAACTCCACGTCGATCAACGCCGGCACCAGCCTCGGCGCGCTCGATTGATCCTGCGCGCGAGCGGCCAGAGGGGCCGGATCACAGGTATTAAACGCGAACAGGCCGTAATGGTGAGCCACGACCCATCCGGCCCCGACGGCCTCGCCGAGCGAGACCGCCTCGTCGAGGGTCAGGTTGCCGGGCACGCCGCGGGCTAGCAGCGACGCCGACCGCCCGTTCACGGGGAGAAGCGCGACGTCCGGCCGAAACCGCGCCACTTCGCCGACCTGGCCGTCGAACGGCACGGTGTCGCCGGAGTGGAACAGTGTCACTGTCCCACCCGGCAGCGCGAAGCTGAGCACGTAGCCCAGGAACCTATGCCGCCCATTCGCATCACGCTCCAGCGTCTCGTGAGCGGCGCGGACCACCGAGACGGCGAAGCCGGACCACGGCTCGACGACATCGCCGGCATCGACGGGGTCGAAGCGGTTTGGACCCGCGTCGGCGCGGCGCGACGCCTCATCGAGGCTCGCTGCCGGGACGAAGAAGCGAGCGCTCGGGTTGGCAGCCGCGAGCGGCGCGAGCGTGCCGGGATCCATGTGGTCGGTATGCTGATGCGTGATCAGCACGAGGTCGACCGGCCCGAGCCCCTCCACCGTCGTCGGAGCGGGCATCATGCGGTCGTGCGGGGTCGGGCTGTTCCGATATCTGGCCGCGAGGCTGTCCGACAGATAGGGATCGACGACGATCCGCCGGCCTTCGGCCGAGATGACGAAACCGGCCTGTCCGAGCCAGTGCAGCACGACGGCGTCCCCGCCGTTCGTAGCTCGAAGGCGCGCGGCGAGTGGTTCGGAGAAGCTGATTTCGTCGATCCGGATCGCCATCACAAGGTCGCGCTGTCCCGCGCGACGCGCGCGATCTCGTCGAAGCGGGATCCTGAGGTCGGGATATCGACGTGGAAGACCTCGGCGATCACCTGCGTCCAGCCGTGGAGGAAATAGGTCCAGCCGTTCTCGACCTGCAGCCCGCGCGCATCCTGCTGGCCTCGCGCCTGATCGAGGAAGACGAGGTTCCCGCGGTAATTAAGGTCCCAGGCGATGGCGCGCTCGGGGAAGCGGGCTCCGTCTCCGAGCGGCGATCCCGGCCGGTCCTTGCCGAGGCCCGTCGCGTTGACCACGAAGGAGCCGGGCGCCAATCCGCCGAGCACGGCGTCGTTGTCGGCCGCGTTCTCCACGAGCCGGTAATCAACGACGACATCGGAGACGATGCTGCCGTGGATGCGGCGGATCTCGGCCAGCCGTCCGGGATCGCGGTCCGAGACGACGATGCGGGACGGCACGTCGCGGCCCCGTTCGCGCCGCATCAGGTGCCAAGTCAATGCGATGGTCGAGCCGCCGGCCCCCATGGCGAAGAGCTCGGCTCCCGTGTCGGCGAAATGGTGCCTCGGCAGAATGCCATCGACCGCCAAGCCCGAGGAGATCGGGTCCTTGGCGTGGCAGACCAGAGCCTCGCCGTGCTTGGACAGGCAGCTCGTCTCGTCCATGAGGGCGGCATGCGGGTCAACGACATCGAACAGGTCGCGGCAGGCCGCGAATAGATCGATCTTGTGCGTCGTCACGAGAGCGCCCATCGAGAGCGGGTCGGCCTTGATAAATCGCACCGCCTCCCGGTAACTTTCCGGATCGGCGTGGAGCGGAAAGTCGATGCCCGAAATGACGGCGTCGAGCTCGAGCAGTTCCGCCCAGGCGGGGAAGACGCGCATGATGGAACTCTGGTCCGTCGTCACTCCGATGAAGTGGAGTGTCGGCCGCTCGGCTGGAGAGTAGGTCACGAGGAGGGCGCTCCGTGTTGTCCGATCGGCGTCAGGCGGCTGTCGCCAGCACTCGCGCGACGTCTTCGGCGCTGCGGGACCGGTAGGTCTGGTTGGGGGTCGCCACCCATCCGGTGCCAGGGTCGCGGACGATCCGCTGCGCCATGCCCCCGGATCTCGCGATGATGTCATAGTCCTGACCCGAATCCGCCGGATAGGCGAAGGTCATGACGAAGTCGTCCGATCCGACGTTGACGGATCGGTGGATCCAGAATGGCGGGACGTAGCAGACGACGCGCGGGGCGATCTCGACGACGCGGGTCTCGCCCGCGGGCGATTCCATCAGCATAAGCCCAGAACCGCTCTCGCCGTAGTAGATTTCCGGCCGGTTCGCGGTCGAGTGGATGTGGCCGCGCGTGATGAAGAACTCGTCGCCGACGGTGCCAGGCACCATACGGGTCACCCCGAAGATCATGTCGCCGGGGGCCGTCGAGGGCTTCAGGTCTTCGACCGCGTAGACGACGCGGTCGCCCTGCTTCAGCAGCGCGTCGAAGGCCGCCACATTGGCGTAGAGGCCGACGAGGTCCGAAAGCCGCTTTTCGTAGCGGCCCGAACCGCCGACGAGGCGCCCGCCCCTTACGTCGACCGAGCAACGCACCGGTTCCGCCATGTCCATCCTGGTTCTTCCGTTCTTCATTGCGGCCGGGCGTTTCAGATCAGGCCGCTGGCCACGTATCCGCCATCGATCGGCAGGTCGGTGCCCGTGGCATAGGCGGCTGCCGGGGAAGCGAGGAACAGCGCGGCGCCCACGAGGTCCTCCGTGGTGCCCCACCGCCGGAGCGCCGTCCTGCCCTCGATCTTCGCTGCGGCGGTCGGGTCCGCCCAGAGCTCCCGCGTCATCTCGGTCCGGTGGTAGCCGGGCGAGATGGCGTTGACGCGGATCCCCTCCGGTCCGAAGGCATGCGCGAGATGCCGTGTCAGGCCCAGTACGCCGGCCTTGCTGGCGCCATAGGCGGGGACGGCCGGATCGGCGACGTAGCTCAACATCGAGCCGACGTTGAGGATAGAGCCGCCGCGACGCACCAGGAGCGGCCGCGCCGCCATGGCGAGGCGCATGGCCGCGTTCAGGTTGACGTCCATGACCTCGAGGAAGGTGTCATCCTCGAACTCGCGGTGGGGGCGCGCGATGCCGGCCGCGTTGACCAGCACGTCGAGGCTCTGGAGGCTCCCGACCAGCTCCTGAACGGCGGCCCGATCCCGGACGTCGAGGACCCGGACGGTCAGGTTCTCCGGCGCATTCTCGGCCTGCAGCGCCGCGACCTTGGTCGGCGAGCTACCCGTGGCCAGCACCGTTGCGCCCAGGCCTGCGAAGCCGCGGGCGATCGCAAGGCCGATGCCACTGGTGCCCCCCGAGACGAGCACCTGGTGCCCTTGGAACAGCCCCGGTCTGAATGTCATAGCTGCGGACATCATATTCCCTCCCAACCCCGGCGAGGCTCAGCCGTCCGGCACGCCTCGTCTGTCCTTCCGCCCTGACTGCGCTTCGCCAGAGCGCCGTCGTCTCACCAGCAGACGTAGCCGCCGTCCGCCAGCACGATCGAACCCGTCATGAGGCTCGCGGCGTCGCCGGCGAGGAACAGCACGACGGACGCGACCTCGTCGGTGCGCCCCAGCCGGTTCATCGGCGTGCCGCCCACCCAGTGCCGGTACATCTCGGCATTCTCGTAGACGTAACGGTTCATCTCGGTTTCGATGTAGGTCGGCGCGACGGCGTTGACGCGCACGCCTCGCGCGCCCCATTCGGCCGCTAGGGACCGGGTGAGGTGATGCACACCGGCCTTCGATGCGTTGTAGTTCGCCTGTTCCTGCGGACGGTTGACGATGAAGCCCGACATCGAACCGACGTTGACGATGGAACCGGTGCCTCGGGCCAGCATGCCTGCCCCGAAGGCGCGGCAGCAGTAGAAGACGCCGTTGAGGTTCACGTCTATGACCTTGGCCCAGACGGTGTCGGTCATCGTCTCGGCCGGATGGTTCGAGATGGCGATGCCAGCGTTGTTCACCAGGATGTCGACCTTGCCGTGCCGGGCGACGACGGCGTCGTGAACGCGGCCGACTGACACGGGATCCGTCACGTCGAGCAGCTCGGATTCGGCGCGGTAGCCTTTGGCGCCGAGTTGCTCGACGGCGCCTTGAAGGGCCGAGGCGTCCACGTCGGTGAGCACCACCAGAGCGCCGGCCTCGGCCAGAGCTTCGCAGATCGCGAAGCCGATCCCCCGCGCGGCACCGGTGACGACGGCGACGCGGTCGGTGAGCTTGAACCTGTCGAGGTACATGGCGGTCTCGATCCGGGGTGAACGAGGATAGATCGACGGCGTGCCCGGCGGGATCACCCGCTTCGCCTGCTGTCCCTTGTAATCATACTACGGACATCCGATCACAAAACAATCTCAAAGCTCGGAAATCAGGCGACCTTGCGAGGAAGATCGCGCTTGACGGCTCCACTGTCCGTACTAAAGTTACGGCAAGGCGCCGATCAAGTCGCGCCGGGGAGGAACATCATGACGCGTGCTCTACTCGGCTGCGCCGCGGCAGCCGCCATTCTCACCGGCTCCGCCGGTCTCGCATCCGCCGCCGATTGCAAGGTCGGCATCGCCATGTTCACGTTGAACGCGCCCTATTACGCGGCGCAGCTGCAAGCCGCGCAGGACCAGGCCAAGAAGGCGGGCTGCTCGGTGTCGACGGCAGATGGCCAGAATGACATGTCGAAGCAGATCGGCGACGTCGAAGACATGGTCGCCAAGGGCACCAATCTCCTGATCATCAACCCGCGCGACGCCGAAGGCCTCGTGCCGGCCGTCAATGCTGCCGCCAAAGCGGGCGTGAAGGTCGTGGTGATCGACAGCGGTCTCGACCCCAAGGCCAATTTTGTGACCCTGGTGCAGTCGTCCAACAGCAAGAACGGGTTCCTCGTCGGGCAGTGGCTCGCCAAGGCCATGAACGGCAAGCCCATGAAGATCGCGCTGCTGTCGGGCGACAAGGGCAACGTCGTCGGGCAGGAGCGCCGGCTCGGCGTGATCCAGGGCATCGCAGAGGGTCAGCTGCAGAGCGGCGGTCACGCCAGCTTCGAGATCGTCGGGCAGGGCTGGGGCGCGTGGAACAACGACGGCGGTCTCAAGGCCATGGAGGACATCCTGACGGCCCATCCGGACGTGAACGTCGTGTTGGGCGAGAACGATTCCATGGTGCTCGGCGCCCGCAAGGCGCTCGACGCGGCGGGCAAGAAGGACGTCCTGCTGGTCGCCGCCGCCGATGGTCAGAAGGAAGCCCTTCAGATGATCAAGGACGGCAAGTATGGCGCCACGGGCCTCAACGACCCCGATCTCATCGGGCGCACCGCCGTCGACGTCGGCCTGAAAGCG
>JAYVMK010000643.1:0-3354 GCA_043758995.1 Lichenibacterium sp.
CCCGCCAAAAGACAAGCCGCGACAGCGGCTTGGATGCCGGCGTGGCAGGGGCTTTTAACTTGCCCTCTGTCGGTCGGTTCCTGCACGCCTCCCCTGTTCACGCTTCCTTCCTCCCGGAAGTGCGCGCCGCCGCGCTTGCCTGCGAACTCGCATGCAGGAGCCTCGACGTATCCTCCGGAGGCTCGGGACACCGTCGCAACGTGAAGGAAAACGCAAGCTGACCGTGGCAACGCCGCGATGTGACCCGAAGGCAGCGTCGCCATCATCGCTCCGGTCCCGCCGTGGAAACCGCGACGAATAGCCCGGCGGATTGTAGCGCCATGGCCGAGAGATCGTGCACGGCGCCGATAGCCGGCGTGTCGCTCGGCGGCGGCTTGGCTGACGCGCGATCGGCAGGTTCAGCGCTTGCGGACCGCGTGATGAAGAGCGGCGCCTGCGTCCAGGATGAGGGATCGGCGGCCGCCAAGAGGACAGGCCCATCGATCGCCTCGCCCCCCACAACAGGGACAAGCGCCGCGACATAGGCCACGGTTTCCGCCGGCAGGGGGCGATGCCGGTCGCGATAGTCCTCGTAGCGGCCAGGCCCTGCATTGTAGGCCGCAAGGAAGCCCGGGGATCCGTAGCGGTCTTGCATCTCGCGCAGAAAGGCGGCGCCCGCGAGGATGTTGTCATGCGGATCGAACGGGTCACGCCCGAAACCGTAGCGGGCGCGTAGCGCCGCCCAGGTCTCGGGCATGATCTGCATCAGGCCCATCGCGCCCGTGGGGGAGACGGCGCGCTGGTCCCCGCGGCTTTCGATGCGCACGACAGCGCGTATCCACGCCGCAGGAATGCCGAAGCGTTGCGCGGCCTCGGTGATGAAGGCGGCATAGGGATTGACCGCGGCCTGCACCGCCGGCGACGGCGCCTGTGCGTAGACGGAGGCGGTCGGCAGGCCGAGCGCCATGACGCCGGCGAGTAAAAGACGCGCGCTCCGCATGCGCTCAATCCCGCTTGCCGCGCTTGGACGGACGGTTCCAGTTCAGCACCCAGATCGCGTGGTCGTCGCTCGAGCGAAAGAGATTGGCGCGGATCGGCTGCATCAGCGTCGGATCGTCGATGAGCAGCGACACGTATTCGCCAGCCTTCTCGCCGGTGCGCTTCCAGCCCGCGCCGATCTCCGGGCCTTCGCCGTCGCCGAGGTGAACACGATAGTCGGGCGCATTCTCAGCATCGGAGGATTCGGCCGGAACGAGGGAGAGATCATGGGTGAATAAGAGCGTCTGGATGCGTCCGGTGAAGCCGGATTTATCGCGGGTGAACTGGCCGATCTGCGCCATGGGAACCTCCTCGGTTGGCGGGCTGGAAAGCGGGTCGATCGGTGACGGCGCGCCAGACGAAGCGGCCGTCGCCCGCCGCGTCGGTCCACAGCGGGACCGCGCGTGCGATGATCGACGTGATGGGGAATGGGCCGAAATATCGACCGTCGAGACTGTCCGGGACGGTCGGATTCATCAGGAAGATTTCGCCAGGCGTGAGCCTATGGCAGCCGCTCCAGCGCGGCAGCGGGCGACCGAGATGGTCGCGGTTGCGCGCTACGCCAACCTCGATCCGATCGATGGTGATCGCGTCGCCGGCGCGGCACACGGTCTGTCCGGCGACCGCCATGACATGCTTCAGAAGAGGCACGCCCTTGGGCAGAAATCCGCCATCAGCGAGGTAGCTGGCGATCGGTGCTGGCGGTCGCACCGCGACCAGTTCGCGGAGGTGCGGCCGTCCGATGGGCTGCAAGGTATAGAGCCCCGTCGGCGTGCTCGCCGTGGCGTTCCAGATCAGTCGGGGCGCCGGATGGAGGAACGCCAGAGCGCCCATACCTGCCATGGCCACGAACGTCGTCATGACGTAGCCGAAGCGGGTCATGGCATGACACTCCGCCGCTTCCGCCAGGCGACGTGCTGCTCACGCGTGTAGGCGCGCGGTTCGTGGTCAGCCGCGAGGCGGTTGTGGAGGTGACGCCAGTATTCCGGCGCGGCGTCGGCCGCATCGATGCCCAGCGCCTCCACAGCGTCGATTGCCTGCAGCACGCGTTCGACCTTGGGCCAGCCGTTGACCCGCAGCAGGATCTCACCGCCAGGGCGCACGAAGGGTAGCGTCTGGAAGCGCGCGCCTGGCTCGACGGCGCGCACGATATCCATGCGCGAGACGATGGTGCCGAAGTCGTTCGACGCCCATCGGACGAACGCGAAAACGCTTCCGGGCATGAAGCTGGAGATGCTGCGGCGCCGATCGAGGATCGTCTCTTCAGCGCGGCGGCCGAAGCGCAACCAGTGCTCGATCTTCTTTTCGATCCAGGTCAGTTCGACATGCGTGAGGGCGACTGTCCGCCGATCCGATTGCGGCGTCGGACGCAGCGGTGATGGCGGGTGGTTGCCGTTCATGGCGACGCCCCGGAATCGTCAGGGAATTCACGCGCCAGGATGTCGCGGAGCATATCGGCGACGGTGATGCCGCGGTGGAAAGCGGCGACCTTGATGCGGCCGCGCAGCGCCGGTGTGACGTCGATCGTCAGCCTTGCGGTGAAAGTAGCAGCCTCGTCGGTGCGGCGAGATGGCGCATCGTTGGCCTTGATCCAGCTCTCGGCGTCGCCGGGCCGTGCGGCGAAGCCGCGTCGGTTGGAGCGATCCGTCACGTTGCGATCCTCCCGATCTCGGCGGCGAGAGCGGCGATCTCGCGGGCGGCGGCGCCCTGCTCAGCGAGCTCGAAGACCAGGTGCCCGGATTGCGCCGCGTCGGCGAACGCGACACGCTGGCCGATGGTGCTGGCGAGCACCGGTGGATCGTGGTCCGCCAGAGTCTCGGCCGTCTCGCGCGCGATGATGGTGCGCGCGGCACAGCGGTTCAGCACAAACCGCGCGGCAAGCTTGGGCCTATAGATGCGCGCCTCGCGAAGCAGACTGAGCATTTCGGCCGACGCCCAGCCGTCGAGCGGCGACGGCTGCACGGGGATAAGGACCAGGTCGGCGGCCAGCAGGGCCGAGCGCATGAGACCAGCGACACGCGGTGGGCCGTCGATGACGACGTGATCGACGGCGCGGGCGATTTCGGGCGCTTCGCGGTGGAGCGTGTCGCGCGCCAGGCCGACGACCCCGAACAGCCGAGTCACGTTCTCCCGCGCCCGCTGCTGCGACCAGTCAAGCGCCGAGCCTTGCGGATCGGCGTCGACCAAGGTCACGTGCTGGCCGTGCCGCGCCCATTCACCGGCGAGGTGCAGGGCAAGCGTGGTTTTGCCGACGCCGCCCTTCTGGTTGAGCACGGCGACGATCATCTTCCCCCTCCCGGCCTGCGGCCGAAGGGCAGCGAGGGTTGCTGGGCTGGA
>JAYVMK010000644.1:0-2587 GCA_043758995.1 Lichenibacterium sp.
TGCGCCGGGCATGAGCGTCATGACGGAACCCGCCGTCGGCGTGACGCAGGCTGCCCTGGCCGCAGGTTCGTCCTTCTACGCCGGTATGCGGATCCTGCCTCGGCCGCAGCGCGAAGCCATGTATGCCGTCTATGCCTTCTGCCGCGCCGTCGACGACGTCGCCGACGACGGCGGCACGCGCCAGGAACGCTCGGAGGGCCTGGAACGCTGGCGCCAGGGTATCGACGCGCTCTACGCCGGGCGGCCGACGCCCGAGACCGCGCCGCTGCTCGACCACGTCCGCCGCTACAGCCTCGCCCGCGAGGATTTCGTCGCCGTGATCGACGGGATGGCCATGGATGCCGCCGAAGACATCCGCGCGCCCGACGAGGCCACGCTCGACCTCTACTGCGATCGCGTGGCCAGCGCGGTGGGGCGGCTGTCCGTCAATATCTTCGGCGTGTCGCAGGCGAATGGCGTCGCCCTCGCGCACCATCTCGGCCGCGCCCTGCAGAAGACCAACATCCTGCGCGACATCGACGAGGACGCCGCTATGGGCCGCCTCTACCTGCCCCGCGAGAAGCTCGAGGCCGCCGGGATCCGGTCGACCGACCCGCACGTGGTCGCCGCCCACCCTGCCTTGCCCCAGGTCTGCGTCGCCATCGTGCGCGAGGCACGCGAACATTTCGCCCAGGCGCAGGCCATCATGGCGCGGGAGCCGCGCCGCGCCACACGGGCGCCCCGTCTCATGGGTGCAGTCTATGGCGCGGTCCTCGAGGCGACCGCCAAACGCGGGTTCCAGGCGCCGCGCCACAAAGTGGCGAAGCCAAAGTTGAAGATGCTCGTGGCCGTCGTCCGGCACGGCCTGTTCTGATGGGCGACACCGTTCACGTGGTGGGCGCGGGCTTGGCCGGCCTCGCCGCCGCCCTGAGGCTCTGCTCCACCAGCCGCCGTGTCGTGCTGCACGAAGCCTCTCGCCACGCCGGCGGCCGCTGCCGGTCCTATCACGACCCGGCCCTCGGTCTCGTGATCGACAATGGCAACCACCTCGTCCTGTCCGGCAATCTGGCGGTGCGGGACTATGTGACCGCCATTGGCGCCAGCGACAAGCTGAAGCCGACGCGCGACGCCGCCTTCGACTTCGCCGATCTCGCCACCGGCGCGCGCTGGCAGGTGATCCCCAATTCGGGCACCCTGCCCTGGTGGATCTTCTCGTCGCGGCGCCGCGTCCCCGGCACGCGCTGGAGCGATTATCTCGGCCTCGGCCGACTGATGCGCGCCGGCCCGAAGGACCGGATCCAGGACGTGATGCGCTGCGAGGGTCTGCTGTGGGATCGGCTGTGGCACCCGCTTCTGGTGGCGGCGCTCAACACCGACCCGAAGACCTCCTCGGCCGCCCTGGCGGGAGCGGTGGTGCGCGGCTCGCTGGCCAAGGGCGGAGACGCCTGCCGGCCGCTCGTCGCCACCGAGGGGCTCGCCGAAGCCTTCGTGGATCCGGCGCTGGCGACCTTGAACGACCGCGGGGTCGACATCCGCTTCGACCATCGCCTTCGCGGCCTCACCATGGATGGCACGAGGGTTGCGGCGCTCGACTTCGCCGACGAAGAACCGACGGTTCTCGAGCCCGGCGACGGCGTGATCCTGGCCGTGACGGCCCCGGTCGCCGCCACGCTGGTGCCGGGCCTGACGGTGCCGACCGATTTCCGCTCGATCGTCAACGCCCACTTCATCGCCGATCCACCGGCCGGCCAGCCCCTGATGATCGGACTGATCAACAGCGCATCGGAATGGGTCTTCGCCTTCGAGGGTCGGCTCTCGGTGACGATCAGCGACGCGGACCGGTTCCTTGATACGCCGAAGGAGGAGTTGGCGGCGCAGCTCTGGCGCGAGGTGGCGGCCGTCACGGGCCATGACCCCGACGTGCTGCCGGCCTACCGCATCATTCGCGAGAAGCGCGCCACCTTCGCGGCGACGCCCGAACAGGATGCCCTTCGGCCCGGCCCCGAGACGGCATGGCGCAACCTGTTGCTCGCCGGCGACTGGACGCAGACGGGCCTGCCCTCCACCATCGAAGGCGCTATCCGCTCCGGCAACCGCGCCGCCGTGCTGGCGTCGCTTTAGGCCCCCAGCGTCGTCCAGGGCATGGAGTCCTCGTTCGACAGCTCCTCCAGTGTGAAGGGCGGATCGACAGGGAAGGTCGTCAGAGATAGCCCAGTCTCGGTCGCGGCGAGCAAGCGCGCTTGCCGCTAGGCGTCGCCGAAGATTTCAGGCCGGCGCGGCTCTGAACCTCTGACTCTCTTCGAGATAGCCCAGGGCGTTGAAACGCTCTGTGATGATCGTTCCCTGCCAGCTTTGGGTGAAGTGTTCCGGCTGAACCAAGATCTTTTGGAGATGCGCGGCGATCAGCCGGTAGGACGATTTGAGTGACGTGGCCTGAGAGCGTGCCACCCCTTCGATCTCCTCGATCACGTGATCGACATCGAAGTCGTCGTAGCGACCGGCCCGCAGCAATTCGACGTGCCGGAGCGACCAGCCGTAGACGTCGCCCTCATAGGAGGGCTCCGTCCGATCCTGCTCATCCCTGGGCGTAATCCGCTTCTCGTGCGAC
>JAYVMK010000645.1:0-6028 GCA_043758995.1 Lichenibacterium sp.
CGAGCCGACATCGGCGACGACATGGATCGCCCGGCCGCCGCGGCCCGCGATTCGGGCCTGCTCGGCCGCGAGGACGTCGCCGCTGCGGGCGACCAGCACCACTCTGGCGCCGCGCTCGGACGCCATGCGGGCCGTCGCGAGGCCGATGCCGCTCGATGCTCCCGTGATGACGATCACTTGGTCCTGGAGGGGCTTGTAGGATCGCATCATCGCTCCGTCGCTCTCAAGTGTCTGAACGGTCCCAACGAGCAAGCTGCATCGAGGTTTCGCCGGACGGGAGCGGCGGGACAGCACGCGTCCAATAGTCCACCGATCTTCGACGATGCCGATCTCGGTCTCGATTGATCGGTCGCCAGCGTGAACAGTCTTTGATGAGTGCACGTTCGCCTTCGCAAGCTCGACGCATCGCGGAGCCTTCGGAGAGACATTCATGAAAGCACTCGTCTGGCACGGCACGGCGGACATCCGCTGCGATTCCGTTCCCGATCCGGTGATCGAGGACGGACGGGACGCCATCATCAAAGTGTCGAGTTGCGCCATCTGCGGCTCAGATCTCCACCTCTACGACCATTTCATGCCGGGCATGAAGGCCGGCGATATCATGGGCCACGAGACCATGGGCGAGGTGGTCGAGGTCGGAAAGGACAACAAGGCCCTCAAGGTCGGCGACCGCATCGTGGTGCCCTTCACCATCATCTGCGGCGAGTGCGAGCAGTGCCGACGCGGCAATTTCTCGGTCTGCGAGCGCTCGAACCGCAACAAGGCGCTGGGGGACACGGCTTTCGGCCATACCACGGCGGGCCTCTTCGGCTACACTCATCTCACCGGTGGCTATGCTGGCGGGCAGGCCGAATACCTGCGCGTCCCCTTCGCCGATGCCACGCACATCAAAGTACCGAAGGGCATTTCGGACGAGAAGCTCCTGTTCCTGTCGGATATTTTCCCGACGGGTTGGCAGGCGGCCGTCCAGTGCGACATCCAGCCTACCGACACCGTGGCGATCTGGGGCTGCGGTCCCGTCGGCCAGATGGCGATCCGATCGGCGATCCTGCTGGGAGCCCAGCGCGTCATCGCGATCGATCGCGTTCCGGAGCGACTGGCCATGGCGGCGGCAGGCGGTGCCGAAGTCATCAACTTCGACGAGGAGAGCAATGTCGTCGGCCGCTTGAACGACATGACCAACGGCAAGGGTCCGGAGAAGTGCATCGATTCCGTGGGTCTCGAGGCTCACGCGACGGGATCCGTCGACGCCGTCTACGATCGGGCCAAGCAGGCCATGATGCTGGAGACGGATCGTCCGCACGTTCTGCGCCAGATGATCATGGTGTGTCGTCCGGCCGCGTCCTGTCGATCCCCGGCGTGTATGGCGGGCTGCTCGACAAGGTTCCCTTCGGCGCCCTGATGAACAAGGGGCTGACGGTCCGCACCGGGCAGACCCACGTCAACCGCTGGTCCGACGATCTGCTTCGCCGCATCGAGGAAGGCCAGATCGATCCCTCCTTCGTCATCACCCACACGGTGGGGCTCGAAGACGGTCCCGAAATGTATCGCACCTTCCGCGACAAGCAGGACGGCTGCATCAAAGTGATGATCAAGCCATGAGCGCTCAGTCCACCACGATGCGCGGCGCGCGTGGCCGCTCGCCCGAATCCGGGCCGACGGCGCTGGCCCGAGGCCTCGGCTGGTTCTCCATCGGCCTCGGCCTGGCCGAGGTCCTCGCCCCCGCCGCCATCTGCCGGGCAACGGGACTGCGCGGCCGCGATAAGCTGGTGCGGGCCTATGGCCTGCGCGAAATCGCGAGCGGCGTCGCGATCCTGGCCAGCCACGATCCGACACCCTGGATCTGGGGACGGATCGGTGGTGACGCCATGGATTTCGCCACGCTGCTGGCGGATCTCGACGACGACAATCCGCGCAAGGGCAAGGTCGTGGCGGCGCTCGCCGTGGCATCGGGGGTGGCTTTGCTCGACACCATCTGCGTCCAGGGACTTCACGAGAGCAAGCGTCTCTCTCCCAAGGAGCGGTTCGCCGACTACCGGACCCGAACGGGATTTCCGCGATCCGCGTCCGCCATGCGCGGCGCCGCAGCGGACTTTGCCGTGCCGCCGGACTTCCGCACTCCCGAGCTTCTCAGGCCCTGGACGATCGACAAAGCCCCGGTCGCCTGAGCCGACATTTCTCCGGAGGTCCGAAGTGACGCAGCAGATCCCCCTCGCGGCCGAGGCTCGCGCCGCGGAACACGTGTTCCGCGGCGGCACCCGTGAGATCGCTCCCGACCTCGCCTACAAACGCCTCGTCATGGTCAATGTCGTCTTCGTCGGCGAGCCCGGGGCAGGCGACCGTGGGTGGGTCCTCATCGATGCGGGGCTCGCCGGCACGGCTTCGGCCATCAAGGCCGCAGCCGCTGCGCGGTTCGGGGCCGGCGCCCGGCCCTCCGCCATCGTCATGACCCACGGGCATTTCGACCATGTGGGTGCCTTGGAAGAGCTCGCGGCGGACTGGGACGCTCCGGTCTACGCCCATGCTCTCGAACGGCCTTACCTCGACGGTTCGGCCTCCTACCCGCCCGGGGATCCATCTGTGGGCGGCGGCCTGGTTGCTGGCCTGGCGGGTCTTTATCCGACCCGTCCCGTCGATGTCTCGGCGCGGCTCGAGACGCTGCCGGCCGATGGGCGCATCCCGGTCCTGCCCGGGTGGACGTGGCTGCACACGCCGGGTCACGCACCGGGCCATGTCTCGCTGTGGCGGGAGGCCGATCGCACCCTGGTCGCCGGCGACGCCTTCGTCACCACGGCGCAGGAATCCGTCTGCGCCACGGCCCTTCAGACGGCCGAGATGCATGGGCCGCCGCGCTACTTTACGACCGACTGGGCCAAAGCACGATCCTCGGTCGACACGCTGTCTGCGCTGAACCCCCGTCTCGTGGTCACGGGTCACGGCCTCGCCATGCAGGGCGAGGCCATGCGGCAGGCGCTCGCCGCCTTGGCGGGGGACTTCGATCGCGTCGCGCGGCCCCGGCGGGGACTTTATCTGACCCATCCCGCCACGGCGGACGACGGCTCGGCCTACCGGCCGGCACTTCCGTCGTCTCACTCGCCCTTTGGAAAGCTCACAATGCGTCAACGCCACAAACCCCTGTCCGAGCAGGTGATCGTCATCACGGGTGCATCGAGCGGCATCGGACTGGCGACCGCACGGGCCGCGGCCGAGCGCGGTGCCAAGGTCATGCTGGCCTCCCGCAACGGCGAGGCCCTCGCCGATATCGTGCATGACATCCAGGAACGGGGCGGCGAAGCCCAGTTTGTGGTGACGGATGTGACGAGCCGGGACGATCTCGAGGCGCTGGCCGCCGAGACCCTGCGGGCCTATGGCGGCTTCGACACCTGGGTCAACGATGCCGGCGTGTCGATCTTCGGCCGGCTCGAGCAGATCTCGGACGAGGATCACCGCCGGCTGTTCGAGGTGAACTTTTGGGGCGTGGTCTACGGCTCCACGGTGGCCCTGCAGCACCTCAAGACGCGCGGCGGCGCTCTGGTCAACCTCGGATCGGTGGCCTCCGACCTGGCCCTTCCGGTCCAGGGCATGTACAGCGCCTCCAAACATGCCGTGAAGGGATTCACCGACGCTCTCCGCATGGAGCTCGTCAACGAGGGCGCGCCTGTCACGGTCACGCTGATCAAGCCGGCCTCGATCGACACGCCGTTCCCGCAGCATGCCAAGAACTACATGGACCAGCAGCCGAAGCTGCCGCCCCCGGTCTATGATCCGCGCGACGTCGCCGATGCGATCCTCTATGCGGCGGAACATGGAACACGCGACATCTTCGTCGGCGGAGGCGGCAAGCTGATGAGCTCGATCCGCGGCTGGGCCCCCCGCGTCGCCGATTGGATGGGCGCCTATGCGATGGCGCCGATGCAGCACAGCGACGACCCAACGACGGGTTCACAAGGTGCGCTCCACGCGGCCGGTCAGGACGGTGCGACGCGGGGTACGTCACCGCATCTCGTCAGGAGAAGCCTCTACACCAAGGGCGCCCTGCATCCGCTGGCGACTCCGGCCGTGTTGGCCGGCATCCTCGTGGCCGGAGCCTTGCTGGCCCGCAGACACCGTGGGTCCTGATCGCGATATGCGACGACGTGGCGGCACCCCGACGGCAACTTGTCTCGGAGCCGCTCGATTGAAACAGCGACGGAGTGCCTGCTGATCCGGTGGTACGCCCGCGGACACGTCGCAAACAATGCGGCGTCGAACTGAAGCATAGTGGCGAAGCTTCGCGTTCGCCCGAGGGAGTTCAACGATGGCAACCGACATCCGTTCGATCTACGTGACGGCACTACAGAATACGCATGCCGTCGAGATGCAGGCCTTGCAGATCATGGAGCGCCAAGTCGAGCGTCTGCAGACCTATCCCGAGATGGAAGCGGCGTTGCGCCGCCACATCCAGGAAACGCATGGGCAGCGTGACCGGCTGGAAGAGGCGCTGTCGTCGCTGTCGGAAAAGCCGGCGGCTCTGAAGGAAGGCTTCCTGGGCATGGTGGGCAACATGATGGCCCTGGGCCATACGCCCGCGCAGGACGAAATCCTGAAGAACACCTACGCGAACCACGCCTTCGAGAACTTCGAGGTCGCCGCCTACATGTCCTTGCTGGTCATCACGGAAGCCGCCGGAGGGTCGGCCCATCTTTCCGCCTTCGAGCAGTCTCTGAAAGAAGAGCAGGCCATGGCGGCAAAGGTTGCCTCCCTGATCCGCCCGACGACCCAGCGCTATCTCGACCTCACCACCACTGGTCAGAAAGCCGACCGGTAAGTCCCAACGGCAGGAAATTTGGGTTCGGGGGCACGACCTTCCGAGCCTCCATCGTTTTCACAATAGAGCCGCGGGCGGGCACTGTGGCTAAGGCGATGACTACCTGATGGCCTGAAGCGTTTGCGCCGGGGGCAGGCGCGTCGAGGCCGAGTCCGGCGCCGTCACGCGTTGCACGCCGAGCCGATTCAAGTGCATGCGGCACTTGTACATGACGTCGACGAGTTCATGTCGCTCGACCACGGCAAGCGATCGCGAATGAGCGATATCGCGGCCCTTGAAGAGTTGCAGGGATATGGTGACCTGACCTTCCGTCGAGAGTCGGGACGTCAACGCATACCGGATCGGCGTGTTCAAACGGGTGCTGGGGCGAGAAGACATGGCAATGACTCACTGCGAAGCATGAGCTTCGAATGTGACCCGTCCACCGCATCTCGGCCGGTCAGGGCATCCCGGCTGTAGCAGGACTTTCGCGCATCAATCGGTTTGTGACAATAACAAACGTTGCTCTGCTGAAGAGTCTTAGCAACGGTGCCTGTGCATCGGTTCAGACCTGCAGGTTGATGGAGTCGTTCGACGTGCACAGGCGTCTCGGGTACCGACCCGCAGCCCCATGCAAGCTTAACCTTGGCAGGAATATTCCAGGGTTGCGGCCCCTCTGAAAGTGCAGACGCAATCAACCGACCTCTACATTTTGGCAAACGCGCTTCTCTCGAATTCGACTCTCATAGTCCCCAATGCCGTTTCGGCGCGAGACCTGCAATGCGCCAGCGAATCGTATGGTCGACCGGTTCGTCTCTGGGCTTCCTCTTTAGCAGTATCGATCAGGTCAGGATCGCCGATCAGGCCTGATTTTCACAAGTCGACCCCCTGACTCAGCATCATCGGATCACCTGCTTTGACGGGTGACTGCCCGCCAAGACCTTCGATGCGGAGCGCGCATGTGGAGGACTTGCGCTGGTCTTGCCCGGCGGATCTCCGCCAAGATGGACGGGTGAGAGACGCGAATTGCCTGCAGTTACATACGCTGACTGTACACCAGCCATCTCGCCACGGCGGTCATTGGTCGAGGTCGAAATAAGGTTCCGTTAAGACCGGACCTTGTATGCATGTTCCATCGACCCCGGGCCGCAAATTACCCTGTTTTTATGGGTGATTGCCACCTGCCGTCGCACCGTAACATTCCTGATCCCTCGATCAGGATCCCGTCCGAATGTCGGATCC
>JAYVMK010000646.1:0-7101 GCA_043758995.1 Lichenibacterium sp.
GACGATCATCGCCGCGTTCCCCAGGCCGATCAGCACCGCGAGCCCGAGCCCCGCCGCGCAGGCCAGCACAGTCGGCAGGCCCGAGACCATCATCAGCGCACTCGCCGCGCCGGACAACGCCGCCACCGCGCCGACCGACAGGTCGATGCCGCCCGAAATGATCACCACCGTCATGCCGAGCGCGATGATGCCGTTGGTCGAGGATTGCTTCAGCAGGTTCGACAGGTTCTGGTCGGTGAGGAAGACGCTGGTCGTCAGGCTCAGGGCGAGAAAGAACAGCGCCAGCAGCACCGCGAGCACGATCTCCGTGCCGTACTGGCTCCACAAGGCCGAAGAACGACGGCGTGGGCTCGATGCAGTCGCGCTCATGAGACGTCCTGTTCAGCCGGCTGCATGGCCGGAACCACGAGTTTCGACGCCATGGCGAGGAGACGTTCCTCGGTCGCGTCCTCCCGCGGGCAGGTCCCCGTCTGCCGACCCTCGTGCATCACCACGACACGGTCGGCGAGTTCGAGGACTTCGGGCAGGTACGACGACACCACGATGACGCCGCAGCCCTTTTCGGACAGGTCGCGGATGAGGCCGTAGATTTCGGCGCGCGAGCCGACGTCGACCCCGATGGTGGGCTCGTCGAAGATTAGCACGTCGGGCGAGACGGACAGCCACTTGGCGATGACCACCTTCTGCTGGTTGCCACCCGAAAGATTCACGACCCGCTGGAAGAGCGAGGGCGTGCGGATGCGCATCTGCCTGACGTAGTCCTGCGCCATGGCGCGCTCACCGGCCCGGTCGAGCCATCCGAGGGGACCGTGGCCGCCGGCCACCATGGCGATGTTGGAGACGACGTCCATCGGCATGGCGAGCGACTGGTTCTTGCGGTCTTCGGTCACGAGTCCGACACCGAGCCCGATCATCTGCCCGGGCGAGCGCGGCCGCACTCTCTTGCCCTTCAGGCGAATCTCGCCGCCGTCGTGCCGGTCCGCCCCGAAGATCGCCCGCATGACCTCCGTGCGTCCCGCACCGACGAGCCCGTAGAAGCCCAGGATCTCGCCCCGGCGCAGCGAGAAGCTGATGTCGGCGAAGCGTCCGCGGGCCGACAGATCCCTCACCTCGAGCAGCACCTCCGAAGCGGAGGGCCGTTCGGTGGGCGTCGACCGCAAGATCTCACGCCCGACCATCAAGGCGACGACGCCGTCCGGGGTCGTGTCGCACACGTCGAGAGTCCGGACGAGCCGGCCGTCGCGCAGCACCGTCGCCCGGTCGCAGAGCGCGAAGATCTCCTCCATGCGATGGGACACGTAGAGGATGGCCTTGCCGTCCTTCTTCAGGCGCCGGATCAGCCCGAACAGCATCTCGGTCTCGGTATTCGTCAGCAGCGCCGTGGGCTCGTCGAAGATCATCAGCCGCGCGCCGGTCCAGACCACCTTGGCCACGGCCACCAGCTGCTGGCGCGCGATGGTCAGGCTCGACACCTTGGCGCGCACGTCGACGTCGATGCCGAGCGAGGCCAGGAAGGCGGCGGATTCGGCGTGGACGCGCCCCCAGTCCACCAGACCGCGCGTCAGCGGCAGGTGCCCGAGGAAGAAGTTCTCGGCCACCGAAAGATGCGGGGCCAGCGTCACGTCCTGGTAGACGGCCGACAGGCCGAGTGCCTGAGCGTCGAGCGGGGACGCGATGGCCCGCTCCTCCGCGTCGATCGCGATCGTGCCGGAGCTGCGGGCGTGAACGCCCATCAGAATCTTGATCAGCGTCGACTTTCCCGCGCCGTTCTCGCCCAGCAGCGCATGGACTTCGCCGCTGCGCAGGTCGAGATCGACGCCCGACAGCGCCACGACTCCGGCAAAACTCTTGCCGATGCCGCGCATGGAGACGACGGGAGGGGTCATGCTGTCATCCCTGAGGCGCCCGGACCCCGTCGGGACCCCGGGCGCGATCCATCACTTCTTGAGGCTGAACGGGTCGAGCAGGCCCTTCATCTTGGCATCGTCCATGTTGGCCTTGGTGGCGAGGGCGACGCCGGTGTCGGTATAGGCCGGCAGCTTCTCTCCCTTCATCTGGCGCATGACATAGTCCAGGCCCTTGTAACCCATGCCGTAAGGATCCTGCAGGACGAGCGCGTCGAGCAGGCCGTCCTGCAGGGAATGCACCTCTTCCGGATCGGAGTCGAAGGCGACCGCCGCCACCTTGCCGCCCTTGCTGGCATCGCGGATGGCGAGGGCTGCGCCGTCGCCCGTGTGGTTGTTGTCGGCGAAAACGCCGACGAGGTCGGCATTGGCGAGCATCTGGTCGCTCAGAGCCGCCATGGCCTTCTGGATATCGTTGTCGACGTAGCGCGTGGACAGCAGCTTCAGGTCGGGCGCGATCTCGGCGAGGCGCGTGGTGAAGCCTTCGTCGCGCTTGCTCAGCACCTCCACACCGGCCTCGGCACTGATGAGGCTGACCTTGCCCTTCAGCGGCACGTTTCGCGATTTCAGGATCTCGACGAGCTTGTCGGCGGCCTGGGCGCCGGCCTTGGCGTTGTCGGTGGCGAGGTGCGGCGCGTCGAGGCCGGTGACGCGGTTGTCGGCGCTGACGACCGAGATACCGGCCTGCTGGGCCTGCTGCAGCACCGGGGCCGGAGCGTCCGAGCTCGACGCCGCCACCAGGATGCCCGGCACTTTCTTGGCCACGAGGTTCTCGAGGATGGCTACCTGCTTGTCGACGTCCGTTTCGGAGGGGGCGCCGTAGATGGTCACCTTCACCTCGGGATGGTCCTTGGCGTAGTTGTTGGCGCCGACGGCGAGGTACTGCCAGAAGTCCGAATCTGTGGCCTTGATCACCACGGCGATGTCCTTGGGCGCATCGGCCGCTTTCGCCATGCCGGCGGTGAGGGCCAGAGCCGCCACCGAGAGTGCGAGCCAGTTCTTCATGGAGATCCTCCTGTATCGGCGACGTCGTTGATCGCGTCGCCATGATGGGGTGTGGCCGGCAGGCGCGGCTCGCCGATCGCCGCAAGGGCATCGAGGTCGGCGTAGAAGGCCTGGGCGTTGAAGTAGAGCCGGTCGAAGAGCGGCTGCATGCGCCGGTAGGTGTCGACGGCGGCGGGGTCGGGCAGGACTTCCGCACCATAGCGGACCAAGGCTCTGGCGGCCTCGGCGAGACCGGCATGGCGGCCTGTCGCGGTCTGCGCCATGGCGGCGCAGCCGATCACGCCGCATTCGGCTTCGGCCGGCACCAGGATGGGCCGGTCGTAGACGCTGGCCTTGATCCGAAGCCAGAGCTCGGCCTTGGCGCCGCCGCTCGACGCGACCACCTGTTCCACCCGCCGGCCGGCCGCGCGCTCCATGACGGCGAGGTGGCGGGCGGCCGCGAAGGCCACTCCCTCCAGGGTGGCGCGCTCGAGTTCGGGCAGGCCATGCGCGGCCGCGAGGCCGAAATATTGCGCCCGGGCGTTGCGATGCCGGCCCAACCGCTCGCCCGACAGGTAGGGCAGGAAAAACAGGCCGTCGCAGCCCGGCCGTGCTTCGGCAGCCTCAGCGACGACCTGCTCGTAGCCGACGCGGTTTCGATGGAAGGCCCGCCGGGCCCAGCGCACCGCGTCGCCCCCCGTCTCGAGCAGCACGAAGGATCCCCAATGGCCTTCGATCGTGGCGACGTTGCAGATCTCGAGGTCGAGCAGCGGCTGCTCAGCGACGACCGTCAGGATGCAGGAGGTCCCGGTGACGTCGGAGGCGAGGCCCGGGCGGCAAACGCCGGAGCCGTAGAGCGCCATGGGGTAATCGGCGCCGCCGACGAGGACGGGCGTTCCGGCGAGCAGGCCGGTCGCCGCAGCGGCCTCGGCCGTGACGGTGCCCAGGATGTCGAGCCCGTCTCGGATCGGGGGCAGCTTGCTCGTGTCGAGGCCGAGCGAAGCCGCCATGGCGGCGGACCAGGCGCCCGAAGTCGGGTCCATCAGGAAGGAGCAGGACGCGTCGCCGCGATCCATCGCGATAGCGCCGGTGAGCCGCAGGTTGATGAAGTCCTTCGGCATTAGGACATGGGCGGCACGCTCGAACGCGGAGGGATCGTTGTCGCGCAGCCAGGCGAGCTTGAACCCCGGCCAGGCCGGCGTCGCCGGATTGCCGCTCAGCGACAGGTAGTCGGCGGTGGGATGCGCGGCCTCGTAGGCGGTGACGAGGTCGGTGGTCCGCTTGTCGTTCCACAGCGGAGCATTGGCGCGGGTCGGTCGGCCGGCCTCGTCGACCAGCACAGTCCCGTGCATCTGGCCGCAGGCGCAGAGCATCGCCACGCGATGGACGGCGTTCGAAACCTCGTCCAGCACGGCGCGGATCGACCGGACCACGCTCTCCCACCAGCCTTCGACGGACTGCTCGGCCCAGCCGAAGGACGGGACGATCTGGTGCTGCTCCACGGCCGCGATGGCGAGGATCGTGCCGTCCAGCGCCACCAGTGCGGCCCGGACGCTGCCCGTGCCGACGTCGATTGAGAGGGTGAGGTCCTTGGAGCCTGTCATCGGCGGAGCCATCGGGCGCCGTATTGGAGCAGCATCGCCACCACGATGATCCCACCCATGAAGACCTGCTGGTTATAGCCCGGCACGTCGGCGAGGTTCATGATGTTGCCGATCACGCCCATCACCAGCGCGCCGAGCAGCGTATTGGCCACCCCGCCACGGCCGCCCATCAGGCTCGCCCCGCCGATCACCACGGCGGCGATGACGTCGAGTTCCGCGCCGACCCCGATCGAGCCCGAGCCCACCCCGGTGCGGCTCGCGCTGATGACGCCCGCCAGGGCCGCCAGGGCGCCGGAGATCACGTAGACCGCCAGGATGTAGCGCGGCGCCGCGATGCCCGACAGGCGGACCGCCTCGGCGTTGGACCCGATCGCCTTCACGATCCGGCCGAACTTGGTGAAGTTCAGGATGATCCCAGCCACGAGGAACACCGCGAACATCAGGATCACCGGCTGGGGCACGCCGAAGAGGAAGCCCGAGCCGAAATCCGTCAGCGTCTCGCCAGGGTCGCCCATCATGATGGGTTGGCCGGAAGCCAGGATCAGGGCGGTGCCGCGCGCCGCCGTCATCATGGCGAGTGTGATGACGAAGGGCGGCAGTTCCGCGTAGGCCACCAGCACGCCGGTGACGGCACCGGCGAGCGCCCCGGCGCCGAGCGCTGCGGCGACCGCGACCGGTGTCCCGGTGCCGCCTGCGGCGACGAGGGCGCAACTGACGCTGCCGAGCGCCAGGAGCGAGCCGACCGAGAGGTCGATGCCCCGCGTCAGGATGACGAAGAGCATGCCGACCGCCATGATGCCGGTGGGCGCCACCTGGCGCAGGACGTTCATGATGTTGCGTTCGGTCAGGAAGGCGCTCGACTGCGAGGCCGCACCCACGACCAGAACGATGAAGATCGCCGCGGTCCCGTAGCGGCGGAACAGCTCCCCCATCTCCACCTTCTGGCGCTTGCCCTCCGGCAGGCTGTCGGTGACGACGCTCATGTCAGCTCGCTTTCCGGAGCGGGGTCGCTCCGTGGGTCATGGCCAGGGTGAGGAGGCGCTCCTCCGAATAGTCCCCCGGTTGGAGTTCGCCCTGGAGGGCGCCCTCGGCCATGACCAGCACGCGGTCGCAGAGCCCGAACAGTTCCTGATGCTCGGAGGAGATGACCAGCACGGCCTTGCCGGCTGCCGCGAGCTCCTCGATCAGGGCATAGATCTCGGCCTTGGCGCCGACGTCGACGCCGCGGGTGGGCTCGTCGAGGATGATGACGTCCGTCCCGGCATGGAACCACTTGGCCAGGACCACCTTCTGCTGATTGCCGCCCGACAGGCTCGAGGCGGGCGCGTCGACGCCGGCGCTCTTCAGGCGCAGCCGCTTCGACAGAGCCTCGACGGTCGCCCGCTCGAGACGGAGCCGCAGGAAACCCAGCGCGTTCACCACGGGAGCCAGCCGCGCCATGGTGGTGTTGTCGCGGATCGCCATGTCGAGAATGACGCCCTGGTGCTTGCGGTCTTCGGGCACCAGCCCGATGCCGGCGAGGACGGCGTCGAGGGGGGTCGAGATCTTCGCCTCGCGGCCGCGGAGAAAGATGCGCCCCGCGTCGCGGCGATCGGCGCCGAAGATGAGGCGCACGGTCTCGGTCCGGCCGGAGCCGACAAGACCGCCGAGGCCGACGATCTCGCCGGCCCTGACCGACAGGCTGACACCGCGGACGCGCGTGCCGCGCCTGAGGTCCTCGACGCGCAGCACCTCCTCGCCGATGCGCCGGTCCTCCGCTTTGGGGAAGAGCGCCGCCAGTGGGCGGCCGACCATCATGCGGATCACGTCCTCGACGCCCGACTCGCGGGGCGTCGTCACACCGACGACGCGACCGTCCTTCATCACCGTCATGCGGTCGGCGATGCGGAACACTTCCTCGAGGCGGTGGGAGATGTAGACGATGCCGACGCCCTCGGCGCGGAGTCCCGCGATGATGCCGTGCAGGCGCTCGGCATCCGCGGTCGAGAGCACGGCCGTCGGCTCGTCGAAAACGATGACGCGGACCTTCTGCGACAGGGCTTTGGCGATCTCGACCACCTGCTGGTGGGCCACCGCGAGGTCACCGACCGCGCGGCGCGGATCGATGGAAAATCCCAGGCGCCGGAGCAGCTCCCCGGCGCGGCGGTTCAGCGTCGACCAGGCGATGACGTTGGGCAACTCGCGCAGGAAGATGTTCTCGGCGACCGACAGGTCGGGTGCCAAGGCCGTCTCCTGGTGGATCACCGCGATGCCATGCTGGGCGGCGACCCTCGGATTGTAGGTCGCGACCGCCGTGCCGTCGACGAGGATCGCGCCGCCGTTGGGCGCGATCTCGCCCGCCAGCACCCGCATCAGCGTCGACTTGCCGGCGCCGTTCTCGCCGAGAAGCGCGTGGACCTCGCCGGGTTGAAGATCGAAGTCGATCCCCTTCAGCGCGCGCACGCCGCCGAACGACCTCGTGATGTTCTTCAGTTCGACGAGCGCGCCCATGGGCAGGTCCTCGTGCGTCTCGGGCTCAGAACACCGCGTTGGGCTTGATGAATTTGTCGACGTTGTCCTTGGTGATCACCGCCGGCGTCGTGATGTCGAGCTTGGAGAAGCCGGCCGGG
>JAYVMK010000647.1:0-3053 GCA_043758995.1 Lichenibacterium sp.
GAAGCTGCGGCGGCCTTCGGCGAGGCAAACCATATCCATGTGGAGGTGACGGCGGGTCCGACGCCGCAGTGGATCGACAAGGCGATGGCTGACGCCGACCTCGTGTTCAGCGGCTCCGAAGCCATGATGTCCGATCTCTTGGCGGCGCTGCCGGACCTCAACGCTGAGACGGTGACGCCTCTGTACCTGCGCTCCTCCGCCATTCTGGTCCGCCCCGGTAATCCCGGGCACATCTCCGGCATCGCAGACCTGCTCAAGCCCGAGCACCACATCCTCGTGGTCAACGGCTCAGGTCAGCAGGGTCTCTGGGAGGACGTCGCGGGTCGCCTGGGCGACATCCGGGCCATCCGGATGTTTCGGTCGAACATCACGACAGTGGCGAAGACGAGCGCCGACGCGAAGAAAGCATGGGACAGCGACAAGGCCCTCGACGCTTGGGTCGTGTGGGGGATCTGGCAGGCTGCCAATCCCAAGATCGCCGACCCTGTCGCGATCGAGCCCCAGTATCGCATCTACCGCGACACGGCGGCCGCCCTGACCCGAACGGGCCTGGATCGGCCCGAGGCCAAGGGATTTCTCACCTACCTATCCTCACCGCAAGGAGCCGCGATCTTCGCCAGATGGGGATGGACCGCCCCGGCCCACCGTGAGGTCCCTTGGTCAGAGCATCGCGGGACGGCGCATCAACGACTCGGGGCGTGTCGGATGCGCGGCGCCCGGCGGACATAACGGACAATGACGGACGAGAGGGAGCGTGTCAGGATGGCTATTTCACATGAACGCCGCAGGGCGCTGCGACTCGGATTGGGAGTGGCGGCGGCTGGCGCCACCTTGGCGAAAGCGCCAACCGCTGCATGGGCCGCGGCATCAGGAGATCCGTCGCTGGCCCCTTCGGGTGCGTCCGCCTTGCGGGACCTGATGCAGCGGCTAGACCGCGCGCCGCGCCGGCGCAACTTCGAAACCGTCCCGATGATCCTGAACGCGCCCGACCAGTGGGACAGCGAAGCCCTGAACGAGGTGCTGGCCTACAAGCCGGCAACCAAGCAGGTGTGGGACCACACCGACATCGGCGGGCCCTGGCTGAACGTCATGCGCAACGTGCTGAACACCCAGGTCTGGGGCTTCGGGCATCCCGATTTCCTGATCGTCTCGGCGACCCGCGGGACGGCGCAGCTCGCGCTCTACGATGCCGCAATCTGGGACAAGTACCAGATCGGTAAGCTGGCTGGCGACAAGTTCAAAACCAACACGCTGATCGCAGTGACGAAGGCCGCCTCGGCCGACCGCGCAAATTACGAGGACCCGACGGGCGTGTTCTCTCCGGAGAACAACTCGATTCCGGCGCTTCAGCAGCGCGGAGTCGTTTTCATGTCCTGTCATAACGCGATCTGGGACCAGGCGGCCGCGCTCATCGCGCACGACATCAATCCCGACAAGCTTTCCCACGGCGCACTCGCGGCCGAACTGACCAACCACCTCATCCCCGGCGTGGTGCTGACGCCGGGTGCCGTCGGGACCGTGCCCGAGCTTCAGCAAGTCGGCTTTCATTATGCCAGTTGAGGGCGCCTCGATGAAAGGCACGGCCCGGCGGGGCGAGGCAGGCGGCGACGCGCGCTTCACAATGGCAGAAACAGCCCCTGCAGCGGACGCAACGACGAGTGTCGACCCGCGTGTCATGAGCACATCGAACGGTGCGACCATCGCCCGCCGCACATTCGTCTCCGCCGCGCTCACCATCGGGCTTTTCGGATTATCGACCCGTCTGTCGCTGGCGCAGGATGAAGGGCTGTTCGCCATCAAGGGGGACAACGGCCAGACTATAGCGAATTTCAGACTGCCGGCCGAACTCGCAGGAGACGACGTGCCGGGCATCGTGTGGGTCGGATCATCGACGCCCGAAGCGATCCTGGCCGAGTACTTCGACTACAATTGTCCTTATTGCCGTGCTGCCGCGCCTCACTTCTCCGCTCTGCTGAAGAGCAATCCAGTCCTGAAGCTGGGACTCGTCAACAACCCTGTCTTCGGTCGCGCGTCGGTGCAGGTCGCGAGCGTCCAACAGGCGGTTCTGAAGACTCATGGGCCAGCTAAGACCTATGCGTTCCATGAGCGCGTGCTCAGCACGCCCGGACCCGCCACCGCCGCAAGCGCGTTCCGGGCCGCCGCCGACCTGGGTCTCGACACTTCCGCGATCTCGGCCACCGCCGCGGAGCCGGTGATCGCCGACGTCGTCGAGGCTCAGGCGCAACGCGCCCGTGATCTCGGCTTCTCCGTTACTCCGGCCTTCGCGATAGATGGGTATGGCGTGCTGGGCTACCCAGGCCCCCGCTCGATGGCGGCGATCGTCGAGGCGGTCCAGCGTTGCGACAAGCTTCGATGCCCACCCGCCGTCCCGTCGCGCTCGAAGCCATAGCGACGGCTCCGCAGACCTGACAGCTGTGATGTCGGCGGCTAAGCGGCTTCGGCGACCTCCGACAGATCCTGGGCGCCCATACAGGGTCTTCAGGCCGGTGATCGGCTAGACCGGCGGCGCCAAAATCGAGACCGGAATGGACCTTTTCGCCTGCGGGGTCTTCCATTCGCATTAGCCCTATCTAAATTAGAGGCCCCTAATGAACTTGACATCCTCCATGGCCACCTCCCCACTCGACATCGCGGATTTTCACCCACAGGCGACCGAGGTCGCCGCCATCCTGCGGGCGCTCGGCAACGCGCGGCGCCTGATGATTGTCTGCAAGCTGGTGGAATGGGGGGAAGCCAACGTCGCCACGCTGGCGCAAGCCGTCGGCCTGTCCCAGTCGGCCCTGTCACAGCACCTCGCCAAAATGCGAGACGAGGGCATTGTCACGACCCGCCGCGAGAGCCAGACCATCTGGTACCGCATCGCTGACCCACGCATCGAGCAGCTCTTTGCGACCCTGCACGGGCTGTTTTGCCGGAAGGTCGAAGCGGTTGCCGGCGAGGATACCCAAGATGCATGATTTCACGCCCGTCTCCGCCCTGATCGGCGGCGCCATGATCGGCACCGCGACGGCGCTGTTCCTCATCCTCGTAGG
>JAYVMK010000648.1:0-4457 GCA_043758995.1 Lichenibacterium sp.
GGTCGGAGATCTCCGGCGACGAGACCGTGCTGCGCGGCGTGGCGGCGCCGTTCCATGAGACGGGCGGGCTGAAGTTGCTCGACGGCGGCCTCGGCCGCGCCGTGCTGAAGACGTCGGCGATCTCGCCCGATCGCCATGTCATCGAAGCGCCGGCGCGGGTCTTCCACTCGCAGGAGGCGCTGCAGCAGGCCTTCAAGGCCGGCGAACTCACCGGCGACATGGTGGCGGTGGTGCGATTCCAGGGCCCCAAGGCCAATGGCATGCCGGAACTGCACAAGTTGATGCCGCCGCTCGGCGTCCTGCAGGACCGCGGCCATCGCGTCGCGCTGGTGACCGACGGGCGCCTGTCCGGCGCCTCCGGCAAGGTCCCGGCCGCAATCCATGTCACGCCCGAGGCGGCGGAGGGCGGTCAGATCGCCAAGGTACGCGACGGCGACGTGGTGCGGATCGACGCCGTGACGGGACGGCTCGACGTGCTGGTCGCGGCGGAGGAATGGGACGCGCGCGAGCCCGCCACCTGCGACCTCGAGGACTCGCATTGGGGCTGCGGCCGCGAGCTCTTCGCCCCGTTCCGTGCCGCCGTCGGCGCCGCCGATTCCGGAGCGACCATCTTCGGGTGAGATGAAGCGCAAAGAAGCAGGAGGCGAGCATGACGAAGTCGATGGAGGAGCCATCGAGTCGTTGCGCCGAGACGTGTCTGCCGAGCACCAGGACGACATCGCCAGGATGGTCAGGAGGCTGACCGGCAGGGACCGGTCGGTCTATGTTCTGACGCCCGAGGAACATGCCGATCTCGACGCGGCAGATGCCGAGATCGCCCGAGGCGACGTTGCCACGGCCGACGAGGTCAGAGCTGTCTGGGCGAAGCATGGGCTGTGACGGTCGCCTACGCGAAGACGGCGCTTCGACAGATCCACCGCATTCTGACCTATCTGGAAGAACGATCTCCAAGCGGCGCCCGCAATGTCGGCGCGCGCCGTAAAGGAGTGATCGGGATCTTCGGGCTCCATCCAGAGACAGGTCGCGCCACAGATCGCCCGAAGCAGCGGAGGATCGTGTCACGCCCTACCGCTGTGTCGTCTTCTACCGCGTCGACGGGCTTGGCGTGACGATCCAGTGGGTCAGACACGCCTCACGACGACCGATGGCCGACTAGCCACGTGGATGGCGAGGGCCGACCCGCTGCTCGCCGCCGCTACTTCGCCAGATGAGCGTCCAAGAACCGCGTGATCTCGCCGAAGACCTCCTTGGTCAGCGGCGCCTGAGGGTCGAAGAGGTACTGGGCGTGGGAGATCCCCTCGTAGACCTGGAGTTCCTGCACGACGCCGGCTTCGCGCAGCTTCTGTTGGGTCCTGACCGTGTTCGACAGGAATAGGTCGCGCGTGCCGCTGGTCAGGATGGTCGGCGGCAGGCCGTGGAAGTCCCCATAGATGGGCGAGAGCTGCGGATCTCTGAGATCATGGCCGGCGGCATAGAGCTTCACCGCATGGACGAGATAGCCCGAATAGCTGACCAGCACATTATCGACCCACTCGTTCGTCTTGTAGGTGTCGCCGGTCTCGGTCATGTCGGACCAGGGCGTGCCGGGCGCGATGGCGCCGGGAAGCGCCACGCTCTCGCTTTTCAGTCGTAACATTAGCGCCAGCGTCATCCCGCCTCCCGTCGAGGTCCCGACGACCGCCACCCTGCGCGGATCGGTCTCCGCGATCATCGCCTTGTAGGCGGCATCGGCATCGTCCATGGCGGCCGGATAGGGCGCATCGGGCGGCATGCGGTAGTCGATGGCGATCACCTTGTAGCCGCCATAGGCCGCCATCAGCATGGCTTCGGCGGTGCCCGATTCGCCCGGACCATAGACATAGCCGCCGCCATGTATGTTCAAGATCACCTGTCCGCGATGGGCCTCGGGGATGGCGGACGGCGTCAGGATGAAGCCTTTCACGCCGCCGATCACCGTGGGCTCGATGTTGACACCCAGTGCCTCGCGCGCCTTGGCGAGGCCGGGCAGCGCCGATGTGGCGAGCCTGTCGATCAGCACCCGCCAGGCGGCAGCGTCGGGCGGGTTCGCGTCCCAGGCCAACGCGCGATAAGGCGCGGCGACGAGCGCCCTTGTGGCGGCATCGACGTCGTCGGGCACGGGAATGATCTTCATCGGCACGGAGCGCGGGCCGGGCGCCCCATTGGCGGCATTCTGCGCCGCTTCGAGCGCCGTGAAGTCGGGAGTCGCGGCCCCCGCTGCCGTCTGGGCTCGGGCCGCGGCCAGGGGCGCGGCGACCAGAACGAGGACGCAGGCGGTGGCGCGCAGAGAAGCCAGCATGTTTCGTCCCTGAGATTTCGAAGAGCGGCCAAGGGCCGGGGCCTGCGGCCAACGCCATGCTATGCGCTGCGAAGGACTCCGCGACAAGGACGAGGCGGCATGGATCGGCAGACGAAGACGCAGGCACGCGAAACGGTCAGGCCCACCCTCATCGGGGTCGCGGCGATCCTGCTCTGGGCCGCGCTGGCTCTGTTCACGGTGGCGGCGCACGGTCTGCCGGCCTTCGAACTCCTGGCGCTCAGCTTCGGCGTGGCGTTCCTGGCGGGCATCGCGCTTTTGACGGCGCGCGGTCCCTCTGCACTGGCCGAACTGAGGCAGCCATTGGCGCCCTGGCTCCTCGCCTTCGGGGGGCTGTTCCTCTACCACGCGCTTTACTTCTACGCCCTGTCGGCGGCGCCGCCCGCGCAGGCGAGCCTCGTGGCCTATCTCTGGCCCCTGCTCATCGTGCTGCTCTCCGCCACCCTGCCCGGAGAAAGCCTGCGGCTGCGCCATCTCGTCGGAGCCGGTCTGGGGCTCGCCGGCACCGCGATGATCATCCTGGGACGCGGCGGTTCGAACGCCGCCGCAGGATCTGCGGCGCTGGGCTTCGCGGCGGCCTTCGGCTGCGCCATCGTCTGGTCGGGATATTCGGTGCTGAACCGGCGCTTTTCCGCCGTGCCGAGCGCCATGTTGGTCGGGGTCTGCGGCGCCGTGGCCCTGGCGGGCGCGGCCTGCCACGTCCTCGTCGAGCCCAGCGTCGTGCCGAGCCCGGGCCAGTGGCTGGCCGTCGTGCTGCTCGGCCTCGGTCCGACGGGCCTCGCCTTCCTGGCCTGGGACCATGCCACCAAACACGGCCGGCTCCCCGTGCTCGGCGCGCTCTCCTATCTCGCCCCGCTGGTCTCGACGTTGCTGCTGATCCTGACCGGACAGGCGGAGGGGAGCCTCATGCTGATCGCCGCCGCCGCGCTGATCATCGGCGGCGCCGTCCTGGCGACGGGGCTTCCCTCCCGGTCCTGAGATCAGGCCGTCTCGGCGCTGAATTCGCCCGTGGTCTCGTCGAGGTCGATGAGCCGCATGGTGAGGTCGGACACCTCATAAACGGAGCCCTCCAGCATGGCATCTCCCGCCTGGTTCTCGCGGCCGATCACCACCTTGAAGAGCCCCTCGCAGGCGTCGCGGGCATGGACGAGGTCGCGGATGCGCTCGCGGTTGCCACGCTTGGTGCGCCAGGCTTCGAGATCGGGCGCTTCGAAGAGGTCGTATCGGGACCCGCCCGGAACCTCGCGCAGCTTGTCGGCCCAAAGCGTCACCACGACGGTTCTGCCATCCTCGCTACGGCCCGACCAGGCCCAACGCTCGTTCTTCAGCACGGCCCCGAGGGCCGCATAGGCTTCGACTTTTCCGACCATGGTTCAATCGCTCTCGGAGATCGGCTTCACGCCATCACGGCTTCGATGAGGAACGGCCCTTCGCGGCCGAGGGCATAGTCCAGCACGGCGTGGAAGCCCTCCGCGGTTTCGACGGCTGCACCCTCGACTCCCATGCCATTGGCCAGCGACACCCAGTCGATGGCCGGGTCGTCGAGCTGCATCATGCGCCGGGCATTGTCGCCGAACTGGTTGACGCCGACGTTGCGCATCTCGCGTTGAAGGATCGCATAGGACCGGTTGGAGAAAATGATCGTCACGACATCGAGCTTCTCACGCGCCTGTGTCCAGAGGCCCTGCACGGTGTACATGCCGGAACCGTCGGCCTGCAGCGCCACGACCTTGCGCCCCGGCGAGGCCAGCGCGGCGCCCGCGGCGGCCCCTGGCCCCATGCCGATCGCGCCGCCGGTCAGCATCAGATAATCGTGCGGGGGGGCGCCCTTGAAGAGGTCGAAGACCGAGCGGGCGGTGGTCAGCCCCTCGTCGATCACGATGGCCCCCTCCGGCAGCAACATCGCGATGGAATGCGACAGCGCGGCATCGGTGAGGTCGCCCTCGGGCACGCCCTCCAGCGCCGCCGGTGCAGCGACCTGCAGCGGCGTGCGGGCGCCGAGCCGATCGGCCAAGGCCTCCAGCGCCTCGCCCAGCGCTTCGCCGGGCTCCGCCATCAGCAGAGCCGCCGCGCCCTCGGGGAGAAGGCGACTCGGCTTGCCCGGATAGGCGAAGAAGGCCAC
>JAYVMK010000649.1:0-6093 GCA_043758995.1 Lichenibacterium sp.
CGCGAAGATGGCGCCCCCAAACCAGTCCGCGTCGGGCAGCGCCAACGTGGGGCAGGCAGGATGGTCGACCCCGCCAGCACCATGATGAGCGCCCCGGCGACGCCAGCCGAGGAAGCACGCGAAAGAGAGCGGCACCGAGAAGGCGAAGCACGCCAACGTGACCACTCCTCGCCAACGTGTCGCTCACAAGGTTCGACGCTGAGGTCGGGGGTTATGCCGCGATACTACTTCGACGTTGGAAGCGAAGACACGTCCACCGCGACGAGTTCGAATACGAATTCGACAGCTTGGCGGATGCACCCACAGGCACAAGCGATCCTGCCTGACATCGTCCGCGAGTTACTGAAGGGCAGCGTGCGCTCGTTCACATGCGATGTGCGAGACGGCCAAGCTCAACGATGTCGATCCTCAGGCCTGGCTCGCCGACGTCCTTGCCCGGCTGCCGGACCACCCCGCGAAGCGCCTCGACGAGCTGCTGCCCTGGAACTGGAAGGCCAGCCGACCTGGCGCAGCCCTGGCCCAGGCGGCCTGACGAACCACCGACACGCGCCGTTTGCCGCCGCCGTCACAAAGCCAGCTCTGACCTGCAGTCTCGCCCGGATGCGTACCGCATTCCCGCCATAAACACGCCACGGCTCCTCCCAGCCGGCTGCCTCGCGGCAGACGGTGTCCATCACCCAGCGGCCGAGCCCATCGATGAGCCCGCACGCCTCGGCAATGGGGATGAACTCGCTCGGTGGCACCCGGCCGCGGGTCGGGTGATCTCAGCGCAGCAACGCCTCGAAAGTGTCGACCTCGCCCGTGCGGGTGTCGACGATGGGCTGGTAGTCGAGGCGCAACTCCCCGTTGCCCATCGCCTGGCCGAGCTCGCGTTCGGTTTCAAGCCGCGCCTGCAGCTGCTCGTTCATCGAGGCCTCGAAGAATCGTAGGCCTCCGCGGCCGTCCTCCTTCACGCGGTACATGGCGGCGTCCGCCGCGCGGGTCAGCGCGTCGGCGTCGCCGCCGTCGGTCGGGTGAATCGCCACCCCGACGGAGGCGCCAATCTCGATGCGCTGGTCACCGACGCGGAACGGGCGGCGCATGGCGTCGACGACGCGCGGCGCCACCGCGGCGGCGCGGCCCGCGGCGTCGTCGCCAGGCAGCAGGATGATGAACTCGTCGCCGCCGACACGGGCCACCGTATCGCTGGCGCGGAGCTCGCCGAGCAGCCGCTTCGAGACGTGCTTCAGGACCGAGTCGCCGATCGCGTGGCCGTAGAGGTCGTTGACCGGCTTGAAGCGATCGAGGTCGACGTAAACAAGGGCAAGGCCGGTCCCCTCTCGCGCGGCGCGCTCAATGGTGCTCTCTAGCCGCTCCTGCAGGTGGTGACGGTTGGGCAGCCCCGTCAGCGCGTCGTGGCGCGCGAGGTGGCGGACCTTCGCCTCGTCGCGGCGCCGGGCGCTGAGGTCGAGGAGCGCCGTCGCCGTCGCGGGGCCGCCGAGGTAGTCGACGAGCTCGCAGGTGATCTCGACGGGGATGCGGGTGCCGTCGACCGACTGGAACTCGATCTCCTCGGCGCAGCGCTTCTCGACCAACTTCTGAGCGCGCAGCGTCACCGCCTCGGCACCGGCAGGCGAGAACATCGCGGTCAGCGCGTGGCCGACAATTTCACGGGCTGGGGCGCCGCGCAGGCGCTCCCCGGCGGATTTGGCCTTGCGCTCGGCCGCATGGTCTTGCCGCTTGCGACTGGCTCGACGCTATCGGCAGGGGACACGCCCCACTGTCATTCGGCTCCAGGACCGGAGGCGCCTCGGAGGCGAGTCTTCACTTTGAAGTCAGGCTTAGATTCATCGGTCATGGGGCTGTCGCCGACCAAGCCGCAAGGGAAGCCTTGGCGCCCGCAAGGTCGGCCTGGACACGGTAGACGGCCTGGCGCGACAAACCCGTCGCCTGAGAGATCGCGGATACGCCGGCGCCTTGGATCAACATGTCCTGCACGATCCGTAGTTTCTTGTGGTCGAACGATGGCTTCCGGCCTGCGACGCCTGCAGATGGAGGTGTCACAGATGAGCGGGATTGCGATGGTCGGCGATGCCGGCTGGCAGGAGGCCGAACTCGACTGCTCGGGCTTACCCGACGGGCGTCTCCGTCAACGCCTGTGCAATTCGTCCGATCAACTCTCCTCCTCTCCGAGCAACCTGTGCCGGCCGCCTGTGGCGATTGGACCGCCACTAAAGCGGCGTGACATTTTTTCGACAACCCGCGCGTCATCGAGCATGGCGTGCTGGCCGGCTATTTCGCCGCGACTGCGGCGCTTTGGGAAGCCAGCGAAGGGCCGATCCTCCTTCTGCAGGACACGACCGAGTTCATCTACAGCCGCACTCGGCCGGACAGGATCGGCTTCACCAGGACCATCAACGGTGAGCGCTACAAATCGGAGCAGCCCAACAGACTGAACCTGTGCGGAGTGCTGATGCACGCCAGCCTTGCCGTAACGCTGGCCGGAACGCCCCTGGCCCCACGGCTGTGAAGCATTGGACGCGGACCACACCCGAGGCACCACCCCAAAGTATCCTCACCACCGGTGAAATCAGGGCGCTCGACTGCATCGACGCTGTACGTTCGGGACCGCGACTTGAATAACGGACGCTCACCGAGTACTTGCTTTAGATCGCCATGCTCGGGGGCTATCCTGCTCGCACCCATGACCCGCCACCCGGCGACATGGTCGTCTGGCGAGGCCTGACCCGCCTGCACGACCTCGCGATCGGCATCACTATCGGCAACGGCCAACGATGTGGGTAACTGTAAGACGAGCTATAGCCATAGCCGTAGCCATCGTACCCATGATCAGACATGCGTCCCGCTCCCACCGTCGACATAGTGCCCTGATGGAACATGACGCCAAGCGCGAACCACGGTCAACGTAGGTGCGGTAACCCGTCAACGGCCTAGAACGCTACCCCGGCAAGTTGGAATGGATCGGGGCGGTACAGGGCGGCTAGTCAAGATCTGGGCTCTCCAGATAGAGTGGTGCGAAACCTCAGGCCAGGATCGATGAAGATCACCGCTCTGCTCCAGCTCGGCGCCGCATGTACGATTTTCATCATCGCGGCCAGCAGCGCGAAGGCGTGGGCCCTTTCTCCTTCAATCGGGCGTCAGCTGTTGACGCTGGCGCTCTACACCGCCGGCAATCTCCTGATGCTGAGGCTCGTCCGGGCAATCGGGATGGCAACGGCCTTCAGCCTGTCGGCTGTCCTTCAGCTCATTGCCGTCAACGCTGTCGCCATCGTCTTCTACGGCGAGAGCGTCGGCGTCCTTGAAGGCATCGGCTTGGCTTTCGCCGTGGTGGCTGTCGTGCTGATCACGTTCGCACCACGGTTCGGGTAGCCCCATGCCGATGCGCCCGCACTATCGCTGGCTCTATCCGATCAACTGGCGCGAGCTGTCGGCCTCGATCCGTCTCCGGCGTGCCAGGGGCCGTTGTGAGGGTTGCGGCCGGCTCCATGGGCGCGTCGTCCTGCATCGCTGCGATGGCCGCTGGTGAGACGCCGAGGCCCATCGCTGGCCTGATGGCGACGGCAGGAAGGCGCGTCGCCTGAGGCCGCACCACAGCCTAGTCGAACGGAGTCGCACCACCCGCGTCGTCTTGGCGACGGAGCACCGTGACCACGACCCGCAGGACAACGAGGCCTCGAACCTCGCAGCGCTTCGCCAGCGGTGTCACATCCTGCACGACAAGGATGAGCCTCTGCGGCGCCGGCGGCTGACCTACCTGACGCGGCGAGCCATCGGGGACCTGTTCACGGGGCCGTATCGCGACAGGTGAGATGGGTGCACTTCTGCCATATGGTGACACCCCGCTCGCCGTATTATGGTTGCTTCCATGGCAGCCAAACACACCCTTCATGTCGCTCTGACCGAACCACTCGTTCGGCATGTCCGTGCGCAGATCACCAGCGGCCGCTACGCCACCGCCAGCGAAGTCGTTCGCGATGCTTTGCGGCTCTTGATGGAGCGGGAAGACGGAGGTCGGAAACCGGACGTCGCCCTGATCGGAAACGAAGACACCCGTCATGGATGATGGGGCGCGTCAGGCCGACGCTCAGTTCCTCGCCAGCGTTCTGGCGTCGTCGAACGACTGCATCAAGGTCCTCGATCTTGACGGCCGCCTCACCTTTATGAGCGAGGGCGGTCAACGCGTGATGGAAGTGAGCGACTTCAACGCGATCAAAGGCTGTCCCTGGCCCGACTTTTGGCAAGGACAGGGGCACACGGAGGCACGTACCGCGCTAGAGATCGCCAAGGCTGGCGGCATGGGGCATTTCCAGGGTGCCGCCGACACCATGGCTGGGAACGCCCGCTACTGGGATGTTCGGGTCACGCCCATCATGGGACCGGACGGACAGCCGGAGAAGCTGCTGTCCATCTCGCGCGACATCACGGCGGCGTGGAACAGCGAACGGGCGCTGCGCGACCTGAACGACACGCTGGAGCAACGGGTCCGCCAACAGACGCGGGAGCGCGACAGGGTCTGGCGCAACGCGCAGGACATGATTGTCATCATCGATACGAGCGGCGCGTTCTGCGACGTCAATCCTGCGGTGGCCAAGATTCTCGGATGGACCGCGAACGAGATGATCGGGCGCACCGTCTTCGACTTCATCCTGGCCGAGGATACCCCCTCGACCCAAGTGGCGCTCGAGCACGCCACTCGCGAAGAACTGCCGATCTTCGTCAACCGCTACCGTCACAAGGACGGCTCGTTTCGCTGGATCTCCTGGGTCGCGGCCCCGGAGAATGACCTCATCTATGCCTATGGGCGCGATGTCACGGAGGAGAAGGAGCGCGCTGCAACGCTGCTCCTCCACGAAAACGTCATGCAGTCGGGTGTCGCGCCCATCTGCGCTTTCGACACCGAGTTGCGACTGATTGCCTTCAACAGGGCCCATAGCGACGAGTTCTACCGCATCTACCGCTATCGGGTGCAGATCGGAGATGTGTTCCCCGATCTCTTCGCTCCCGACCAGGCATCGATAATGAGGGCGCTGATGACCCGGGCGCTGACGGGGGAGGTGTTCAGCGTCGAGGAAGAATTCGGCGATCCCCAAATCGTCAAGCCTCGGTGGGAAATCTCCTACGCTCCATTGAAAGATGCGAGTGGACAAATCATCGGGGCCTTTCATCTCGCCCGCGACATTTCCGATCGTCTGCGGGCCCAATTAGAGCTTGCCTCAGCCCAAGAGGCCCTACGCCAGAGTCAGAAGATGGAAGCCGTGGGCCAGCTCACCGGTGGCTTGGCGCACGACTTCAACAACCTCCTCACCGGCATCTCGGGCAGCCTCGATCTGCTGCAGAAGCGGGTGGCGCAGGGACGGGTCAACGACCTTGAACGCTACCTCATCGCAGCACAGGGAGCAGCAAAGCGTGCAGCGGCCCTGACGCATCGGCTGCTGGCCTTCTCGCGCCGCCAGACGCTCGATCCGAAGCCGACCGACGTCCACAGGCTGGTTGTCGGCATGGCCGACTTGATCCGTCGGACTGTCGGCCCGGAAATCACCGTCGAGACGGTCGACATGGTCGGTTTATGGCCAGCTCTTGTGGATGCTTCGCAACTCGAAAACGCCCTACTGAACCTTTGCATCAACGCACGGGACGCCATGCCGGACGGCGGCCGGATCACGATCGAGACGGCCAATCGGTGGATGGACGATCGTACCGCACGCGAACGCAACATGGAGCCTGGGCAATTCCTGTCGCTCTGTGTCAGCGATACCGGTTCCGGCATGCCGCCGGACGTGATCGCCAGGGCCTTCGATCCGTTTTTCACGACAAAGCCGCTCGGCCAGGGCACCGGCCTCGGGCTCAGCATGATCTACGGCTTCGCTCGCCAGTCAGGCGGGCAGGTTCGTATCTACTCGGAGGTGGGCCAGGGCACGATGGTGTGCATCTACCTGCCGCGCCACCACGGCGAGGGCGTCGAGCCCGGGCAGGAAGTGGACGAACATCGCGAGGCACCGCGAGCTATCGAAGGTGAGACCGTGCTCGTGGTCGATGACGAGCCAACGATCCGCATGCTGGTGACCGACGTGCTGGGAGATCTCGGCTACGGTG
>JAYVMK010000650.1:0-6970 GCA_043758995.1 Lichenibacterium sp.
CACCCGCCAAATTCAGCGAATCGGAAGCATCAAATCACACGCCATCCTCGGCGGACTTCACCACCACTACGCCCGAGCTTAAGTTTTCGGTACACACAATGGGCGAGCGCGGCGTGAAGCGCGCCGATCTGGGGTCGGCGTAGCCCCCGCAGCGCAGCCCGACCATTCTCGGCAGGACGGCTCTCGCGGAGATGAAACGCATCCTGCCAAGAGTCCGTGACCGCGGCGAGCCGTTCGCCTCGCGCGACCGCATCGAGCGCGCCGATGTCGGTCGGTATGACATTCATCCACCGGCCTTCGCCCAGTTCGAGGGTCGCGGCGATCTTGGACGGTTCCGACGCCTCCGGCACAAGCAGGACGAGATCGGCGTCGAGCTGCGTGGCCGTCCGGGAACTGATGATCTTCAGCGTCTCGCCGGAAGACAGGATAGATTCGTAGCCGTTGACGCGCCGGATCGAGAATGGCTGGAGACGACAAATCTCGCGCAGGGCGGGGACCGCCAGTTGCCGCACTGGGCTTCCGAGCACCTTGCTGTCGATCGCAAAGCGTGGGGGCAGTAGCAGCGAGACGGCCTCATTGAAGAGGTCGTCCTGGTCTGAGTTGGCGGCGCGCTTGCGTGATGCCATCGGGGCTCTCGTATCAGGCCGCCATCGTCCGGGCCGTCGGCGCGACGCTGATCACCGCACCTGTGGTCATGAGGACGATCAGCCCGCGTTCGGCGCCGGTCATGTCGAGATAGGCCCGGACCTGCGCGCGATAGTGATCGAGTGTTTGAGGATCGGGAGCCACGTCGCTCTTCCAGTCGACGACAACGGCGGGTTGGCCTTCGGGCGTGACAGTGAGCGCATCCGCGACCCCGGCCGTTGCCGTTTCCACCCCGTCGACTGATCCCGCGGCATAGACGGGAAACTCGGCCAGAAGATCCGGCCGCAAGGCCGCGATGTCGGGCAGGGCCAGGGTTCGGACGACACAGCCAGCCAGTTCCTTGGCCGACAGTCCTGTCGCCGGGTCGCCGACCGGGGATCGGCCGAGCGCGCGGATGAGTTCGACAGCCCGTGTGGCAAGCGCGGTCTCCGCCCCCTCGGTTTCGCCGGTCAACACCTCTTCCATGAGCTTGTGGAGGATGAGCCCGCGCTCACGGCCGCCCTGGACCAAGGCGGCATCTTCCAGTTCGCGCGGCTGGTCGTCATCGGCTGAGCCTGTCCAGATCTCGGCCTCTTCCTCCTGCAGCGCGGCCCCGGCGGCATTCTCATTGCGGCTGGGCGCAAACCAAGTCAGTCGTGTCTGCAGGGCGGCGATGGCTTCGGCTTCCGCGGCGAACGTCGCGCGAGTCTGGGCATTGCCGACCCCAGCACCCGCCGCCGCGACGTCGGCAGGAAGGTGGGAGACGTCCAGGCCGGGAAGCTCGGCGAGCGACAGATCGACGAGACCGATCCAGGCCGACTTCGACGGTGTCGTGTCGAGTCGGGGCAGCACGAGGAGTTCGCGGGCGCGCGTGGCGGCGACGTACCAGAGCCGGATGCGTTCGCGATCCAGTTCTTCTTTTTCCGACTGGCGCGCGGCCTCATAGCCATCGGGCGCGACGCCGAGGACCGGGCAATAGAAGGTGTCCGTCTGGCGATCGATGACCGCGCTGTCGGGGGCCATGATGCCGGTCATGGTGTTGACCGGAATGACGATCGGCCATTCGAGCCCCTTGGCCGCGTGCATGGTGAAGAGTGCGACGGCTTCTTCCTGGGCGTCGGGCCGGCCTTCGACCGCTCGCGCCTCGTCGGCCCATGCCGCCGTCATCGCCTCGGCGAAGGCGCGCAGCCCGCGCACGGCGTAGCCCATCGACAGGCTGAGATAGAGATCGACGTTGGCGAGCGCGCGTTCGGCCTGACCACGATGGCGCTCAAGGAGGAGCGGACGGACGCGCATAACGTCTGCCGCCTGCGAGAGCAATTCGTGCGGGGTCGTGCTGTTGCTGCGCCGGTAGAGCGATTGCAGCCTCTCGATGACCTCGCGGACGAGCGGATGTCCGATGGCGTCGGGACCGACGCTGAGGTCGAGGCGTGGAATCCGAGCGGGTTCTTCCCCCGAGCGCGGAAGCCGCCAGATAACGTCCAGCAGTTCTTCCTCGGTGAGGCCGACCAGAGGCCCGCGCAGCAGCGCGCCGAGCGCCAGCGTGTCGCGGCGATCGGCGAGGACTCGGGTCAGCGCGATCAGGTCCTGGATTTCCTGGCGGCGGAAAAGCCCCTTGCCGGCTTGCGTGGCCACGGGGATGCCCCGGCGCTCCAGCGCTTCTTCATATCGCCACAGCTCCGCGCCGGTCGGCGCCAGCAAGGCGATGTCGCCCGGTTGGCAAAGACGTTCCGTTCCGCCGCGCCGATCGATAACCGGCTGGCTTCCGATCAGGCGGGCGCACAGATCAGCGATGGCGTCGGCCTCTGCATCACGTTGCTGCTCGGCGCTGGCCTTGCCGTTTTCATCGGCCACGGCGATGTCGATGGCCGCGACACACAGGCCGTCGCCGCGATCGCCGTGAAACGGGTCGAGGGCCGTAAAGCCAGGCTGGCCATCGGTCGAGAGCACAGCCTCGAAGCGCTCATTGACGAAGGTGAGGATCGAGGCGCAGGAGCGGAAATTGGTCGAGATCGACAGGAGGCTGTCGGGATCCTGAGCGCGAAAGGCATCGCGGGCTTGGACATAGGCGGCCACATCGGCGCCACGGAAGCGATAGATCGCCTGCTTGGGATCGCCGACCAGGAAGAGCGCCCCGGGCCGGATCCGGAATTGAGTCCAGTCGCTGTCGTCGTCGCCGGGATCGCCGCACAGCCGCCAGAAGATCTCGGTTTGCAGGGGATCGGTGTCCTGGAACTCGTCGACGAGGACATGGGCGAAGCGCTGGCCCAGCGCGCGCCGGACATCGCCATGATCGCGCAGCAGATCGCGCGCGGCAAAGATCAGATCGTCAAAATCGAGCTGAGCGCTCGCGCGCTTATGGTCGCGGTAGCGTTGCAGGACCGGGCGCGCCACGTCGATTAGCGCCACAAGAACCTGACTGGCCGCCGCCTGAAGAAACGAAACCCACGCATCGCAGCAGGCGGTGTAATGGACATCCGCAGCGTCGTTCAGCCGATCGCCATCGGCCTTGGACAAGCCGACCTGCTTTGCCGTCGCCGCCCATTTGCCCTTCTTGCGATAGGAGGCGAAGGCCCCTGCCTTGGTGCAAAGGTCCGGGTGGGGACGCGAAGCCAAAAGCCGGACCAGACCTGCGGGCGTCGCCGGATCGGGCCCGGCCGCGAGTGCGTTCGCCATCTCAACCAGTTGTTCGGCGATCACCACCGTCTCAGGCTCGGTCGCCGCCGTCCCGCGCGTGAAAGTCGCGAAATCCGCCGTGGCCTGCCGGAACGCCGTCAGATGACCATCAAGTGGGGAAACGGGCGGAGCCGCGAGAGTGCGGCGGCGGCGCAGATTTTCGGCAATCTTGTGGACGAGCGCCACGGTTTCGCCGGGACTATGCAACACCATTTCGGCGAGGATCCCGCCCTGATCGCCAGACAGTCGCTCGCGCAACCAGCCCTCGACGATTTCGAGGAAGGTGAGATCGGCCTGGTTGCGGTCCATGATACCCGCGCCGGGATCGATGTCGGCCTCCGCCGGATAGGGCTTGATCAGGCGCTGGCAGAAGCCGTGGATGGTCGAGCATGTGATTTCGTCAATCGCGGCGCTCGCTCCGGCGAGATTGTAGCGCTGGACCCGCGACAGACCATCGGGCAACGCCACGCGCAGTTCGGCCGCGATCCTGCCGGTCGAGAGCTCGTCGACAAATTCTCGGACGCGGGAAAGCAGCTCGCTCGCGGCGAGTTCGGTGAAGGTGACCGCGGCGATGGCGCGTGGCGGAACCCCCTCGGCGAGCATGACGGCGATGCGTCCAGCCATGACGGCGGTCTTGCCGGAGCCCGCGCCGGCCTCGACCAGGATGGACCGATCATGGAGGCTGATCGCGTCGCGGCGGGCTCCGTCATCCTTTAGAACTTTGGACATGCTGCTCATCATTGGGCCTCCCACACATGAGCGACCTCGCCCAGCCATTCCGTCGCGGCCGGGAGCTTGCGTTTGCAGTAGGTGGCGCTGGCGTTCGCCGGCAGGGCGAAGGCGAGGTCGTCATAGTCGCCGCCCGTGTCCGGGCCGAGCAGCGCCGCGCCGCTGGCGAGGCTGATCCTTGCCGCACTGAGGTAGCCCACGATCTCCGCGAGCACGGCCTCGGGGTCGTCGAGCTGGAGGTCGACCGGCTCACGCGGGTAGAGCAGCGAGGCGTTGATCGCGACGTCCTCGCCGAGGAGCGCTTTCACTGCGAACGCATAGAGGCAGCGCTGAAGCTCGCGGCCGCCATTCAGCCGAATGTCGCCTCGCGGCGGTCGCCCGGTCTTGTAGTCGCGGACGAGCGCGCGCTTGCCGTCGCCCGAGATGTCGAGCCGGTCGATATATCCGGAGATGTTGAACCCGGTGCCCGGAATCGTGACCGGCGCGCCCGGGTCCCACGGCGTCTCCGCTTCGGATTTCGGCTCCGAGCCGCCGAAGGGCACCTCGCCATAGGAGCGTGCGCCCGGCAGAACCTCGTCGCCATAGGACAGGGCGCGGCCCGCCATCAGGCGGGCGTCGTCCAAGGTCCGCCCCCAGATGACGGTCGGCGGGACCGGACGCTCGCTTTCCCAATCTGCGGCGACTGCTTGCGCGGCGCGGCCCACGGCAGCTTCGATAGTCTCCGTGTCGGCGGAGGCAAGCCCGCCTCCGGCTTCGAGGTCCCGCAAAGCGCGGTCGACAACCATGTGCACGAGATCTCCGATCCCGAGCGCATCGAGCACGAGCGGTTCGGCGCTGCTCTGCGGTTCGCGCCATCCGAACGCATAGACCCACACGAAGCTGAGCGGATTGCGCAGCAGGCGGCGAAGTGAGCTGGCCGACTGGGTGCGGCCGAGGATGGCGAGCACGAGCGGATGATCCGCCCGGATGAGTCCGTCATGAGCCGTGATCTCGGCACGCCGCCAGTCGCGCCAGCAGCCTTGCGCGCTGACCGCCTGCGGATCGGCGTCGAAGTCCTGCGGCCGGGCCATGAGACGGTCGGTTTCGCTGAAGGCATGCACCGGCACAGCGTTGCGGCGCAGGTAGGTTTCTTCGCCGTGCTCGATGAGCAGCGGGCTGCGCCCGAGGAGGCGCCCGTCGCTGTCGCGCCTGGCGCGCGAGAGGACCACGTCGCCGGCCGTCGTGGCGATAATGGTCTCGAAGTCCCGGCGGTCGGCGAGGCTCACCGGAAGCGGATCGAGGACGGCGGTCGGGATTATGTGGTCAGGGATCAGCCGGTCTTCGGCAATTCCGCGCGGCCAGCGCGCGGAATTGAGCCCCAGCAGCCGGACAAAGCGGCGGGGCGATGCCGCGAGCGCGCTGGCCGGCATCCAGGCGACCGAGACGCATGCTTCCAATCCGTCGTCCTGCTTCAGGGTCTCGAGCGTCGCGTCGATCGAGGCAGCGGGTCCGGCGAGCAGCGCTTTGCGCCAGATTTTGAGCGCCCGACCCTTGAGGAAGGCCTCGCCGATCTCCGCTGCGGCGTGCGGTCCTTTCGCGAGCAGCTCGACCGCCGCGCGCAGCGCCGAAGCGTGATCCAGGCCATTGGGCCAGTCCTCCGGCTTCAACCTAGCCAGCAGGCGGTTCCAGGCGCTGGGCGTGGAGAGAGGCGCATCTGTCGGCAGGACGCGCAGCCAGCCATCGGGCAGAGCCTCGAAAGGGCCCGAGTCCCGGCACAGCGACGCGAGGCGACGCAGGCGCGACTGCGACAGGCCGCGAACGATGATGTCGGCCAGCGCCGCGGCCGCCTGTCCCTCGCGGGTGGTGACGGTCCTGACACCATGGACGAAGTGCAGGTCGATGTTGGCGTCGACGCGCAAGGCTAGGAAATGATCGTCATAGTCGGCGGGAGAAGCGGTCGCGACGGCGATCTCCGAGGGCACCACGCCCGAGGCGAGCAGCGACCGCACCCAGCGCATCGCCTCGATAGCCTCGTGATAGGCCGTCGCCGCACTCACGGCCCTGATTCCCGGCGCTTCCGGCGGCGCCCGCGAAACGTGGACGCTCGTGCCTTCCAGCCATGCGGGAACGGTCCTCGGTCCGGCCGTCCATCGCACGGGGATATGTGTCGTGAGGGCCTGGAGCAGCGGTCTCCAGCAGGGCGAGAGTTCGGTGAGGCCGATGATCTCGATCGGACCGAGGACGGCCGGCGCATGGGCGATGCGGTCGGTCGCGACGGCGACGATGTCGACTGGACGCATCATGCCGGGCGGAAGCTCGGCGAGGACGGCCGCTTCCAGGCGCGCGATGGCATCAAGGCGCGGATGGTCGGTCGCTCGCGCTGCGAGATCGATGCCCGCGCGCCAGGCCTTGTAGAGGGTGTCGGTCGCTGCGTCGATCATACCGGGGAGAGCCTTGATGCTCTCCAGCTCCCCCATCGGCGTCGCTAGCAGGACCACCTGGATGGCGGCGCGCAGACTCTCATCGTCGATGGGCCGGGCAAAGCCGCCGGCAAGCCGGACCGCCGCCTGCTCGAAGGACATGACCTGGAGGCCATGACGACCGTCGCGGGCCGCCGCCAAGCGGCCTTCCCGCGCGGCGAGGCGACCATGAACCACCAGTGTGGATCGGTTCGCGACAGCCATGGCCACCCTCCTTCCGGGGTTACTTCTTGTTCTGACGCTGAGCCAGCGCCCATCCGGTCGCCCGCTTACCAGCGACCTCTCCTCTCGACCCGCGCCACAGCATGCCAACCTCCCGATCCCATACGCCAGGGGAATCGGGTGAAGGCCATCAGGCGACGATGAGGCTGGCGAGATAGTCGTCGTCCCACCCGGTGGTTTTGCGACGGAGGCGGATGGAATCCTTGCCCGGGGCCTTTCGGGTGAGATTGTATGCGATGTGCCGGCAGGTTGCGAAATTA
>JAYVMK010000651.1:0-2774 GCA_043758995.1 Lichenibacterium sp.
CTTCGAGCCATCATCACTTCGACTGAGACCTCCGCCATCGAAGTGGCACGCCGGCGAGTGGGGCCCTTGGCCACGGATCCAGCCCTCCTCATCGCCGACATCGATCAGATCGCGGCGCACCGACCTCCTTGCATCGGCGAGCCCGACTTAGACCTCCTGATCATCGACGAGTGCTCGCGCCTGCCGATGAAGAAAGCTCTACCGCTCCTAGTTCGAGCCAAAGCTGCGATCATCATCGGAGACGATCGACAGATGAGGCCCGACACGGACGGCGAAACGATGCTCGACCGAGCGACAGCCATAAAGCTTCGCCGCGTCACCTTGCGGTTTCACTACCGATCCCGTGACCCCTCCCTCATCGGTCCCAGCAACCTCCTCGCCTACGAGATGGCCCTGCGAACAGTCCCGACACCGGACCGCCAGCGATCGAATGGACTAAAGCTCATCGACCTTCCCAACGGGAAGGAATCACGAACCGCTTCCGGAACCGTCAACAAGGCAGAAGCCGCGGCGGTAGTCGCGAAGCTCAAAGAGCTTCGTGCATCGGGAGACAACCGGTCGATCGGCATCGTGTGCGCCAACTACGCACAACAGCAACTCGTGCGAAAGCTGACGATCGAAGCAGGCTTCAAGCCCGACACGCGAAACGCCGCCGAGATCGAACCGCTTTTCGTCCGCACAATTCAAAACGTCCAGGGCGAAGAGCGCGACGTCGTGCTGGTGACCACAACATATGACGGCCGCGGAAAGCCAGAGCGCTTCGGCGGTTTCGATGAAGGCGGCGCCATCGAGCGATTGAACGTGATGCTGTCGAGGTCACGCTACGAAATGTGGATCTTCACCTCATTTCGGCGATCCACCCCAAGACATTCGCCAACGCCGGGGAGTGGACGCATCGCCTTCGAATCGATGAGGATCATCATCGACAAGATGACCCAAGCCGAAACACGTCTTCCGGTCCCGGCCGAAATCCAGGGCAGCGCAAGTCGCCTTGGTCTGACGGTCGAACGACTAGGCGTCGTCTACGGCTTCATGAGACGACGCGGACCTCGTTACGACATTGGCCTCGTCGTGACCGACGACACCAAGACAGCGCCGCATTGGAAGGCCATCGTCCAGCAGCTCAAAGCAGTCGGCTGGACGGTCGCCGAAATCGACAAAGACGAGCTTCGTGCGCGACCGACTGCCGCCGACGCGGTGCTTCGGGTCGCTATGGCAACGGCTCTTGAAGCGGCGCCGTGAGAACCTCGAGAAAGCCGACCCGCTGATCCGGATTCACCAGGCGCCGCAGCGCATCGACAGAAAAGCAATGCGCCGCGTAGGCTTCGCACGTCGGGAGACCCAAGGCGGCCGCCGGAACATCATACGAGAACACGTCGACGACCGATTGCGTGCGCTCGGCCAAGACCATAGCATGCGCCAAACCGGGCGTTTCGATAATCCGAAACGCTCGGGCAATCAGCGGATCCTCGAACACGGGGTCAGCTCGATCAACCGGCGCCACATGCGTCGACCCGCCTCGAAAGCCTTCTGGCCCAAGGAACAGGCACCTCACAGAGTCGTATCTCTCGATCGAGCCTCCGGACCCAGCACGGGCAACCTCGGGTTGGAGCGAACTCGATCCCTCGTCCGGACCCGGACCACCGCTGGGCGGCAGCCCTCCCTCTTCAACATCGCCAAGCCCCCGCTCGTCGGGTAGCAACTCTTCTTCATCGGCCGGAGTCTCCGAAGCCATGTCGAGATCGCCTTGTCCAGAAGACCGGCCTGCCTTAGCAGCCAATCGAGCAGTTTCAGTCTCGCGCTCTTTAACGAGCTGCGCCTCAATGCCGGCGATCATCACTTGCTCGGCAAGCAGCCGCTCAACCTCACGTGTGATCTCCTTCTGCCGACTGGACAGGACCCTGGCTTTCGCTTCAATTCGTCCCAGAGCGTACACAGACGACCAGCGAGCCCCACGCCGGTAAGGTACCAGAGCCATTGCAAAGCCTCCTTCAGGTCCACACGGAGCGTCCGCGCAATGCGCGAAGGCGCCTACCTAAGATTTTGCCCGCGAAATCGTCAACGGATCGAACACATCCTTCCGCAGAATAGATCGGTTGCTAAAAACACCAGATGCATAAAACTGAAGTCGACTGAGCACCCCGGCTTCGCACCACACACTTCCTGTCCGCGCCTTGCGGGCTGGAGGCAAGCCACCGAGGCAACTCTCGTCAGAAGACGATCGGGCCTAGCCTCCATCGACAAAGAAAGGACGAAGACCCTCGCGGCCTGCAGGATCCGCCTTCGCGCATGCCGCGGACGCGTCGTGTGTCCTGATTCGAAGTCTTAACGGCCCTCATGCCTCATCGATACTAAGCATAACCGCGACGCATGGCCCGTTACTACAATCCCGAAGATCTCAGCCGTTCACGAGAAGGATAGACAGCTATCATTCGATCGCTAGCCCTTCGCGCCTCACCAATACACGCTGTTTAACTTGGCCACATTACAAACGGAAGGGCCAGAACCGACTATCGAAGCCCAGAACGCCTTTCTTCCCAGCCTCGACGAGAGACGGCTGACCGACCTAAGAGCTGCAAAGCGCCATGATCAAAAGCAGCCGAACGCATACCACATTTGAATCACACACGTTTTCACCACGACCAAACCCCATAAGCGAAGGGCCTGCGGCGAAAACCGCAACGAACTCAGCATGATAGCGGCCTTCGGTCACCGTGCCGGGAAATCAGACCTCAGGAATAGAGAGGTAAATGAACCCTTCCTCTAGGGAAAGG
>JAYVMK010000652.1:0-3368 GCA_043758995.1 Lichenibacterium sp.
CCCTTGATTCACGATCCAAGACCGGCGTCGACCAAAAAAAATCCGACGTCTCCTATCGCCCGAAGCCGCGAGCTGCTCCAGGGACCGTGAGCAATTACCTTCCTAGAAGTGGCCTAGGAGCTTTCAACCACCCTGGTCTATCTCAGGCGGTCAAGGTCCGGTCGGCCACGTCCGTCCGCTTTAGCAGGCTGCTGAAAAAGCGTCAGCCGAGCGGCAATCCGCCGTTGGGCCGGTCTTGCCGAGAGATTTAGCCCCGCACCGATGCGGGGCCGGGCCGGGTGTCGTCGAACGCACCCTCGGCGGCCTTCGATCAGCCCCGATCGGCCGTCCCAGGCGGGCGGCCCGGCTGCTATCTCGGTACCTTCACGCTGCCATGGCGTTCTCCAACAGCTTTGGCAGGCGGATGAGGTTGCAGGCTGCTGCCGTGAAGGCGAGGACCATGTCGATGCGCTCGCGGCCGCGCACCCGGATGCGGCGCAACGGCCCGATCTCCTTGCCCCAGCCGACGCCTTCCTCGATCCGCTTGCGGATGCGCTGGCTGACCGCATAGCCGGAGTGGCGAGTAGTTCGCTCGTCGATGGCGGAGCGCCGCCCCGCGGTATTCTGAGCGATGTGCGGCGTCACGCTCATGGACCGCAGTTCGTTCACGAAATCCTCGGCGTCGTACCCCTTGTCGGCCCCGAGCGTGATGCGGCCCGCGCGGTCGGCCCGCTTCTCGATCATGGCAAGGGCGGCGGTGCGCTCGGCCTGGCCGCTCGCCTCGGTGACGCAACCGTCGACGATCAGCCCGTTGCGGTTCTCCATAAGGGCGTGGCCCATGAAGCTGAGCTTGGCTTCCCGGCCTCGACCCTTGCGGTAGAGCCGCGCCTCGGGATCCGTGGTGCTCCGATGCGTGTCGTTGGACAGGCGCTGGCCGCGGAAATCCACCTCTGCATTACGCCCGCCGGCTGGCGGCTCGGGAGGGTCGGGCGGATTACCGTCCGTCAGCTTGAAGCTCTTCATCGACGCCCAGGCCTGGATCAGGGTGCCGTCAACGCTGAAATGGTCCTGCGATAACAGCCGTTTTACGCGCGGGATGTCGAGAATGGCGCTCAGGAACGCCGCCGCCACGCTGCCCTCGGGGCCTGTCGCAAACTTCCGGCGTTGACGGATCGTTAGCCACGCCGACCGAAATTGCCGCCAAGCTGAAGAGCCGGTCGAAGGACGACTTCAAGGGCCGCCACTACGAGGCGGGGCTGATCGTCCAGGCGGTGTCGTGGTACCTGCGCTACCCCTTGGGCTACCGCGACATCGAGGAGCTGCTGCTCGAGGTCGACCACAGCACCGTGAACCGTTGGGTGCTGGCCTACGCGCCGCTGATCGAGCGCCGGCTGCGCCCCTTCCGCAAGCCCCACTGCGGATCGGTGCGCGTCGATGAGACCTACATCCGCATCCGGGGTGAGTGGCGCTACCTGTACCGCGCCATCGACAAGCACGGCGAAGCGGTGGACTTCCTGCTCACCGCCAAGCGCGACCTCGACGCCGCCAAGCGGTTCTTCCGCAAGATGCTGAAGGAGGGCCCCCTGCTTTCACCCGACCGCATCGGCACAGACGGGGCCGGGACCTACCCGGGCGCCATCGCGGCAGCTCGCACGGAGGGCCGGTTGGCGCGCAATCCCGTCCACTACGTCACGAAGCACCTTCAGCAAGGGATCGAGAGCGACCATTTCCGGCTGAAGAAGAACGTGCCGCGGGTCGGCGGCTTCCAAAGCTTCAACACAGCGCGACGATCCATCCAGGGGTTCGAGGCCATGCTGTGGATGCGCAAGGGCTTCGGCTTCGCCGGCCCGTGGACCGTTATCGAGCAGAACCGGCTGCTCGGATTCTGCTTCGGACTTTCGGAGGTTAACGATGTGTAAAAGTGAGCCAGCCTGAGGCAGATTTGCAACCCATCCAAAAGTTTGCGATAGGCCCTTTGAGATCGACCGTCAGGGGTGATGTCGGGGGTCAGGGGTGGTGTAGCCGCAGCAAATTGCTTTAGGTTAAGCTGTTGTCCATGCTCCCGCCGAACCGCACCAAACCGGACGTCCGAAACTGGATCAAGCAGGCATTAAAGGCCGGCGACGAGCTCGCGTTCAGCGTTGTCGAGGACGATGGATCAAGGTCGCTATCGCACCAAGTCGCGTATCGGCGAGGCCTGTACACCGTCACTGGTCTCAACGGTGAAGTCATAGGTTGCTTCGGAACCATCTCGGCGGCCAATGCAGCAGGCTTCGCCGCTTCGGAAGAGAAGTTGACTCACGGGATCAAGACGACCGACTGATCCGGGCGTGAGAGATTGGAAAAGACCCCACTCACACGCAGACACCGCCCCATCCGCTTTTTCCTGACCAATCGATCAAGTCGGTGGGCGCGTAGGAACACTTCGCATCCGGTGTGTGAAAATGTTCTGCGGTAGCCGACCCGTTACTTTCGACCGAGCGCGGCCAGGACAAAAGCAAGGCGACCCCGACCAAGGCGAAAACGTATGCGGTCCAGTCCCACGGTCGGCTTGGCTCGTTTGGTTGTTCAACCGGAGTCTTCACCAGCATGGACAGGATCTAGCACGGGCGTGCGTAGGTCGACGCCACTGTCGGCTCATGGCAATGTAGCTGTGGCGCGAAATCAGCCTCGACGCCCCTGCAGGCACCCCACCATCTCGCGGAAGTCGCTGATCGAGTATGTCGCGCTGGTGATATGGGTCAGATTGACGTTCTGGCTGATGTTTTCATACAGGCTGATGGCGTATTTCGAGCTGAACGCCATCAAGGTCGGCAGGGAGATCTGCCCGTATCTGGCAGACGGCGCCAGCATCGCCACCAGTTCTTCGTCGAAACTATAGGTCAGGACGCCACCCGGCCTGCCCTTGGCCGTCATGTTGTTGCCGCCTAGTGCTTTGACTCATTCGGATGGTGCATCTTCAGCTTAGCCATGATGCTGGCGGCTGAGGCGGTCCACACGAAGGGTTTAGGATCGTGATTGGCGCTCTGGATGTAGCGTTCAATGGTTGCCACAAGCTCTTCAACGGAACGGAACACGCCGCCGCCACCGAGGCGTGCCAGAGCCCTACTGGACGAGGCTGAACGGCAGCGTTTACAGGTCTGAGTGAAGTCTAATCAATGTTATTTTGATGTTATTAAAACGTCTAAGTGGCATGTTCCGCATGTCATTTAGACGCTCACCATAGAAGGGGTCACGTTAAGGTCGACAACTAGCCGGCGAGCACGCTGACCACAGCGCCTTGGCGCGAGCTAAGAGCCTGACCCAAAAGGGTCAAACTCCCGTCTTGATTGCCTGATTCAGGGCTGGCAACCGAGTGCGGAGGATCGCCATGTGGACCGACGAGCAAA
>JAYVMK010000653.1:0-9170 GCA_043758995.1 Lichenibacterium sp.
ACGAGGCTTTCGCCGCCGCCGTCCCGGTCTTCGGCTGGGGGCAGGTGTCGACCTACATCCTGGCGGGCCTCGGCGACACGCCGGAGGCCATCCTCACCATGGCGGAGCAGCTGACCGGGATGGGGGTCTACCCCTTCGTGGTGCCCTTCGTGCCGATCTCCGGCACGCCGCTCGAAAGCCATCCCGCGCCCTCGCCGGATCTCATGCACGCCATCCTGCAGCCGCTCGCCGACATGCTGGCCCGGGCCGGCCTGCGATCGGGCGACATCAAAGCGGGATGCGCCAAATGTGGCGCCTGCTCGGCCCTCTCGGCCTACGAGCGTCCGGAGGTGGCGGCATGATGCTCGACCCCGTCCCGCGCTTCAGGCCGAGTCATTTCCGGGTCAAGTTCGCCACGCGGCCTTGGGAGCAGCGCCAATGCGCGGCGCTGCGGCGCCAGGTGTTCTGCGACGAGCAGGGCATCTTCCAGGGCGACGACCGGGACGCTATCGACGCAACCGCCATTCCGATCTGCGCCCTGTCGACGCTCGGCGGCGAACTCGACGCCGTGGTGGGCACCGTGCGGATCCATGAGGTTCCGGAACGCCCCGGAGAATGGTGGGGCTCGCGGCTCGCCGTCGCCCGCCCGTTCCGCGGCACCGCGACGCTGGGTGCCGGGCTGATTCAGGTCGCCGTCTCGTCGGCCCATGCACACGGCTGCACGCGGTTCTTCGCCCATGTGCAGAGCCGCAACGTCGCCCTCTTCGAAGCCCTGCATTGGACGAGCCTCGACGAGGTCGAACTGCACGGGCACCCGCATCATCTCATGCAGGCCGATCTCGCCGCCTATCCGCCGATGCACGATCCCGAGCACGGCTTGATCAAGCTGGCGCGGGCGGCGTGACGATGGCGACGCTGGACCTTCCGGCCCTGGCACGGCAGATCGGCGAGGCCCGCGGCGTCGCCCATAAGCGGGACATCGACGCCGTGGTGGCGCGGCTCGGCCTCGGGCGGCGCGCGGACGCGGTGCCGGTCGGCGACGATTGCGCCGCCATCCCCGACGGCGACGGACATCTGCTGCTGGCGATCGAGGGCTTCCTCGATACGTTCGTCGCCGCCGATCCCTATTTCGCCGGCTATTGCGGCATCATGGTCAATCTCAGCGACATCGCCGCCATGGGCGGGCGACCCCTTGCCGTGGTGGATGCGCTCTGGAGCCGGGACGCAGAAGGCGCCGCCCCGATCCTCGACGGCCTTCGCGATGCCGCCGCGCTCTACGGCGTGCCGGTCGTGGGTGGCCACACCAACACGCGGGCTTCGGCCGGCAACCTCGCCGTGGCGATACTGGGCCGGGCCGGGCCCTCTCTTCTGACGAGCTTCGATGCGAAGCCCGGTGACGACGTCGTCGCCGTCATCGACCTGCGTGGCCGCTTCCGCGATCCCTATCCCTACTGGGACGCTTCGACGGGCGCGCCGGGTGAGCGTCTGCGCGGCGACCTCGCTCTGCTGCCGGGTCTCGCCGAGGACGGGCTCTGCGCGGCCGCCAAGGATATCAGCATGGCGGGCGTCGTCGGCACAGCGCTGATGCTGCTCGAATGTTCCAACGTCGGCGGGGTGATCGACCTCGACGCGATCCCGCGGCCCGCCGGCATCTCCCTGGAGCGCTGGCTCACCGCCTTCCCGAGCTTCGGCTACCTTCTCAGCCTGCGTCCCGACCGGACGTCGGCGGTGCTGGCGCGCTTCGCCGAGCGCGGAATCGCGGGCGCCGCCATCGGTCGCCTCGACGCGAGCCGGGTCGCCCGCGTCCGCGATGCTTCCGGCGAGGAAGAGCTGGTCTGGGATTTCCGCGCGAGCCCGCTCATCGGCTGCGGCCGGGCGGAGGGCGAGACGTGAAACGCCTCCGCGTCGCGATCCTCACCCATTCCACCAATCCTCGCGGCGGTGTGGTCCATGCTCTGGCACTGGCCGAAGCGCTTTGCGCCCTGGGCCACGAGGCCGTGGTCCATGCGCCGGATCCGACTCGGGCCGGTTTCTTTCGCAAGGCGGCTTGCCCGACCGTGTCGGTCGACGCCGAGCCGGTCGACGGCGGCACCGTCGATCTCGTGCGGGCCCGGATCGATGACTACCTGCGCCATTTCGCGACGCCGGCCGCGCGCGACTTCGACGTCTTCCACGCCCATTGCGGGATCGGCGGCCGCGCGCTCGCGACGCTGAAGCAGCGCCGCCTCATCCCAGGCTTCGTCCGCACCGTCCATCACGTCGACACCTTCTCCAATTCGCTTCTGGCCGAATGGCAGGCGCGGTCGATCCGCGAAGCATCACGCCTGCTTTGCGTCAGCCGAGTCTGGGCGGAGCGGCTCCGGGCTGAATACGGCGATCGTCCCGTGGTGGTCGGCAACGGCGTCGACCTCTCGACCTATCGTCCCGAGCCGTCGGACCGGGACGCGGCCCTGCGGGAGCGCTGGCGCCTCGGCCCGGGACCGATCGTGCTCAGCATCGGCGGTTTCGAGGCTCGCAAGAACACCGCCACGATCATCGAGAGCTTCGCCCTCCTGCGCCGGCGGCATCCCCGGGCGCAGTTGGTCATCGCCGGGGGCGCCTCGTTGCTCGACCACGCCTCCTATCGCGCGACCTGCCTTGAGGCCCTCGCCGCCCAGGGTCTCGACCTGCAGTCGGGTGGCCCGGTGATCGTGACGGGTCCTCTCCCGCAGGCCGACATGCCGGCGCTCTACCGTGTCGCCGACGTCATGGCCTTCCCGTCCTGGACGGAGGGCTTCGGCCTCTGCGTGCTCGAAGCCATGGCCTGTGGAACCCCGGTCATCGTCTCGCGCCTGCCGCCCTTCACCGAATATCTCGCGGAAACCGACGCGCTCTTCGTCGATCCGGCCGACCCTGGCGATCTCGCGCGCGCCATGGCGGAAGCGCTCGCGCCCGAGCGGCGCGCGACCCTGCGGCAGGCCGGCTTGGCACGCGCCGCGGCGCATTCCTGGCACGCCTGCGCCGAGCGCCATCTCGCCGCTTACGCGGCCTGCGCCCGCCTCACACCGGAGCCGACCCATGCCTGAGATGCGCTTCACCATTCGCTGGCCCGATGGCCAGCGCGAGAGCTGCTACTCGCCCTCCCTGATCGTGCAGGAGTACTTCGCGCCCGGCGAGAGCTACGCCCTCTCGGACTTCGTCGCCAAGAGCCGCACCGCGCTCGAGATCGCCAGCGAGCGTGTGCGCCAGAAATACGGATTCGCCTGTTCGGCGGCGATCGACCAGCTCGCCCGCATCGAGGACGTCGCCGCGATCCAGGACCCGCAGGGACGGGTCACCGTCGAAGCCTTCGATCCCTGACACTTCCACCAGCCCAGCCCTCCCGGAGTGAGAGCCATGGATGCCATCCCGCGCCACATTCCCGTCGCCATCGTGGGTGGCGGCCAAGCCGGCCTGTCGGTCAGTTACCATCTCAAGCAGAGCGGCATCGACCATCTCGTCTTCGAGAAACAGACCGCGGCCCACGCTTGGTCGACGCAGCGCTGGGACACGTTCTGCCTCGTCACGCCCAATTGGCAATGCGACCTGCCGGGCTACCGCTACGACGGTCCAGACCCCGATGGTTTCATGAAGAAGGACGAGATCATCGCCTATCTGCGGGCTTTCATCGCCAAGGTGGACGCGCCCATCCGCGAAGGCGTCGCAGTCCAGCGGGTCCAGCCGCTGCCGGAGGGCGGCTTCTCGGTCCAGACCTCGAACGGCGACTATACGGCCGACGAAGTCGTCGTCGCCTCGGGCGGCTATCACACGCCCATCATCCCGCGCATGGCGGAGAGGCTCCCCGCTTCCGTCGCCCAGATCCATTCGAACCAGTATCGCAACCCCGCGCAGTTGCCCGATGGCGAGGTGCTGGTGGTGGGCTCGGGCCAATCGGGCGCGCAGATCGCCGAAGACCTGCATCTGGCCGGCCGCAGGGTGCATCTCGCGGTGGGTGACGCGCCCCGCTGCGCCCGCTTCTACCGCGGCCGGGACGTCGTCACCTGGCTGGCCGACATGGGCTATTACGAGATGTCGGTCGACAACCATCCCCTGCGCGACGGCGTGCGTGACAACACCAACCATTACGTGACCGGTCGCGATGGCGGCCGCGACATCGACCTGCGCCGCTTCGCAACCGAAGGTATGAAGCTCTACGGCGCGCTGGAGGGTTTCGAGACCGACGCTCTGCAGTTCCGCGGCAACCTCAAGTCCTCGCTGGACCAGGCCGACCGGACCTATAACGGCATCAACGCCGCCATCGATAAGTTCATCGCCGAGAAGGGGCTCGAGGCGCCGCAGCAGGCGCCCTACACGCCCGTGTGGGAGCCGGAAACGCTTGTCACCAGCCTCCACCTCGCGGGCTCCGGCATCACGGCCATCGTATGGTGTATCGGCTTCACGCCGGACTTCTCCTGGCTCGATGCCTCCGTGTTCAACGGCCGGGGCCAGCCCAAGCACAAGCGCGGGATCACGGTGCAGCCCGGCGTCTCGTTCGTCGGCCTGCCCTGGCTCCACACCTGGGGGTCCGGCCGCTTCGGCGCGGTCGGCCGTGACGCGGAGCATATCGTCCAGACGATCCGGGCGCGTCTCGGCGCGGACCGGTTCGCCCTGAAGGTGGCCGTCTGACCAGCCTTGGGCGGGGACGGCGGAGCCAATCGCCAAAACACGCCATCACGGATGCCGGAGAAGGTCATTGACCATCCATATACGACCGGAGGGAGCCGGTTCGCCTCTCGATCTCACCACGCGCATCACCCTGGGCATGCCGCACCTCTGCCCCAACGGCCTTTCCGAAAACTGGCTGTGGAAGGAGCTGGGCCATCGGCACTGGGACCTGATCGGCCGTGGGATCGGCAGGGCCGCGGCCGGTTTCGGCCCGGCGGAGGCGCAGCCGACCTATGCGGCCTTCAGGCGGATTGCCCTGCAGGGGGGAGATTTCGGCCTCGTCGGCGAGAACGACGTCGTCGACCTGAGCTCGACCCTGACGCACCTGTCGGAGACACGCGTCGTCAGCCATCACATCGTGGCGCATCAGGATCGTCTGGTCGCGGAGGCGGACATGACGTCGGTCTTCGTTCGCCGGCAGACCCAGGGCGTCAACCGCTCCATTGTCCGGGTCAGGATCGACGGCCCACGCAGTCTTTTCAGTTCCTCAGGCAGAAGCTCGGTGGCGGCGGAAGGGTCGACGGACAGCTCCGTTGCGGCCGCCGGTGAGGACGAGCAAGAGCTCGGCGTCCTGACGATCGAGCCCTGTCCTCACCTCGACTTCAACGGGGCCGGCCTCCTCTATTTCAGCAGCTTTATCGCCGCCGTCGACCGGGCCGAATGGAGCCTCATCGGGAAGGGCGAGCGCCTCTATGCCACGAGAGATCGCCAGGCGGTGTTCCACTCCAACATCGACATCGGCGACGACCTCTGCGTGCGGCTGCTGGCCACGAAGACAGGGCCGACGCGCCACCACCGTGCAGAAATCTCGGCCGCGAGCGATGGCCGGCTCTTGGCGGAGATCATCACTCGGAGAACTTAGTCCGTCCCGTCCCCTGCAATGCTGGAAAACTCGAGCGTTGGAGAGCGTTAACATTCTCCGAAGACGTTATGCTGCCAGCACATGGCTCGGCTGTCACTTCGTAAATTGCTGCGGCGCACAAAGACGCCCATTCTCTTCATCACCGAACAAGACGACGACTTGGACCTTCGGGCCCCACCTTTGCCGGAGACGACCGTTGACCTATTTTCCGATGACGCCCGACCGCGCGATCTCCGAGACCCGCACCGAGGGACTGTTGACGCGCATGATCCGACTGTGGGTCGAACATTATCAGCGCGTCATCGATCTCGGCATCCGGCCGCACTGAACGTCAAAGATCCCGCTGGCCGTCGATGAGCCGCTGGCGGGCACGATGCAGGTGATAGCGCATCGTCAGCGCGGCCGCCTCGGCGTCCCCCTGGCGGATGGCCTCTGCCACCGCCTCGTGTTCATCGAAGACGCGGCGCCCGCGTTCCTGCGAGCCTTCTCGGGTGATGCCGAGCGCCACCGCCATGATATTTTGGATCGTCTCGTTGAGGCTCTCCAGGATCTCGCCGAATAGTGGATTGCCGCTCGCCTGGGCGACGGCGAGGTGAAAGTTGAAGTCGACGCGGGCCGGGACCGTTCCGCCCCCGAACGCGGCCCGCAGCGCGTCCAGCGCCGCGAAGATGCGATCGAGCTGCAGGGCCGTCCGGCGTTGGGCGGCGAGGTTCGCCGCCTGACTCTCCAGCCCCAGTCTCACCTCGAAGCAGCGCAGCATCTCGGCAATGTCCGAGGCCTTGGCGAGCCGGGTCAGATGTTCGGAAGGGCGGTGCTGCACATAGGTGCCGGACCCCTGCCGTGTCGTCACCAGCCCGTCGGCATGAAGCCGCATCAGAGCCTCGCGGACGGTCGGGCGAGACACCTGGGACGAGCGGCAGATCTCACTCTCCGAGGGTAGTTTGTCGCCCTCCTTCAACGCCCCTGAGAGGATCTGCTCGAGGATCTGCCCGTAGATGCGGTCTCCGAGCCGTTCCCTGCGACGGGGCAACAGCTTCAACTCGTTCACGCCTTCCCTCCCGCCTCAGCAGACGCTAACCTGTCAGACGACTTGACAACTTTGCCGGCCCGGTGACAAGTTGAACCCGCTCCGACCGCAGGCGGCACGATCAGCGCAGGAAAAGCAAGGGAAGGGACGCAGGGCATGCCCTCATCGAAGCCGGATCTCGTCTCCGCTCTGCCGGGCATTTCAGGCATCCTGGCCACCCCCTTCGACGACGTCGGTCGGCTAGCTCCTCTTCGCCTGAAGCCGATTGTCGAGCGGGCCATTACGACCGGCGTCCACATCCTCACCGCCAACGGCAATACGGGCGAGTTCTATGGGCTCACCACGGCCGAGGCCGAACGCGCTGTCCACGTCGCCGCCGAGCTCATCGATGGCCGCGTGCCCCTGATGGGCGGCGTCGGCCGCTCGATCGGCGACGCCGTCGCGCTGGCCCGCACCTCGCGAGTCGCGGGCGTGGCTGGCCTGATGGTGCATCAGCCGCCCGATCCCTTCGTGTCGCCGCGCGGCACGGTCACCTATGTGGAACGCGTCGCGGAGGCGGGCGGCGGGCTGCCGATCGTGCTCTACCTCCGTAACGACGCGATCGGCTTCGATGCCATCGAGAAGCTCTGCGCCGTGCCGGGCGTCGTCGGCGTGAAATGGGCCTCGCCCACGCCTTTGCGCCTCGCCGAGGCGATCCGGCGCTGCTCGCCCGAGATCGTCTGGGTGGGCGGCCTCGCCGAGCCCTGGGCGCCCCCACTCTGTGCCGTAGGCGCCAGGGGCTTCACGTCGGGGCTGATCAACGTCTGGCCGGAGCGTTCGGTGGCGATCCATGCCGCATTGGCGGCGGGCGACTACCCGGGCGCCAATAGACTGATCGCCGAGATGCGGACCTTCGAGGATTTGCGCGCCGAAGAGGGCAACGGCGCCAATGTCACGGTGGTGAAAGCCGCTCTGGCCCTGATGGGCGAGGATTGCGGCGCGGTGCGCCCGCCCGGGGCCTGGCCTTTGACCGAGCGTCAGGCCGATACCTTGCGCGCCACTCTGGAAGCCTGGGGCATCCTCGATCGCGGGAGATCCGCCCCCGTGTGACGGCACCCATCAGGGACCGCACCGGTCAAAGCCGGGCGGAGGTCGGGAGGACAGGACATCATGTCGAGGGCCGAGGAAACGACCGTGACGATCGCCTCCGGGACCGCCAGGGGCCGGGTGCGCTTCGGCATCGTCGGCATGCTCTTCGCCGTCACGATGGTGAACTATGCCGACCGCGCCACGCTGGCGATTGCCGGTCCCGCGATGGCCAAGGATCTCGGAATCGACGCCCTCCAAATGGGCTTCGTCTTCTCGGCCTTCGGCTGGTCCTATGTCATCGGCCAATTACCGGGCGGCTGGCTGCTCGACCGCCTCGGCTCGCGCATCGTCTACTTCGGCAGCATCGTGGTCTGGTCGATCTTCACCATCCTGCAGGGCGGCGTCGGCGTGTTCGGCCTCGCTACGGCGGTCTATGCGCTCTTCGCCCTGCGCTTTCTGGTTGGCTTCGCCGAAGCGCCCTCCTTCCCCGCCAATGCCCGCATCGTGGCGGCCTGGTTTCCCGCCAACGAGCGGGGCACGGCTTCGGCGATCTTCAACTCGGCCCAGTATTTCGCGACGGTCGTCTTCGCCCCCGTGATGGGGTGGATCACCTCCGTCTACGGCTGGCCCTCGGTCTTCGTCTTCATGGGTCTGCTCGGCATCCTGGCGTCGCTCGTCTGGCTGAAGACCGTCCATGCGCCGCGGCAGCACCCGAGGCTGCGACCGGCAGAGCTCGACTACATCATGAAAGGTGGCGCGCTGGTCGACCTCGACGAGCCGGCCGCGAGCCGCCGTCCGGTGCGGGCCCCCGATCCCGGGCCGGCGATCAAGCCCGGCCAGCTGAAGCAACTGCTCGGCAACCGGATGATGATCGGCATCTTTCTCGGCCAGTTCTGCATCAATGCCCTGACCTACTTCTTCATCACCTGGTTCCCGGTCTATCTCGTGCAGCAACGGCACATGAGCATCCTCAATGCGGGCCTCGTGGCTTCCATTCCCGCCATCTGCGGGTTCACCGGCGGAGTGCTCGGGGGAGTCTGGTCGGACGGGTTGCTGCGCCGCGGCTTCTCGCTCACCGCCGCCCGCAAGGTGCCGATCGTCGCCGGCATGCTGCTGTCCCTCGTCATGGTGGGCTGCAATTATGTCGAGGCGCAGTGGCTCGTCGTGGCGCTGATGGCCGCATCGTTCTTCGGCAAGGGCGTCGGGGCACTCGGCTGGGCCGTGCTCTCCGACACGGTCCCGCGCGAGATTGCCGGCCTCTCGGGCGGCCTCTTCAACATGTTCGGCAACATCTCGTCGATCACCACGCCCATCATCATCGGCGCCATCGTGCAGGCGACCGGCTCCTTCGACGGCGCCCTGGTCTTCGTCGGCGCCAACGCGCTCGTGGCGGTGCTGAGCTTCCTCGTCATTGTTCCCGACATCAAACGCGTGGAACTGCGCCCCGCCACGGCCTGACGTACCCACCAGAAGTTCGGAGACTTTCGCCCATGTCCGACACCCCGCTGTCTCCTCCGGAGCTCGAACCCGGCCCGGTGCCGAATGCGCCTT
>JAYVMK010000654.1:0-10488 GCA_043758995.1 Lichenibacterium sp.
CGCTGCTGACCTCGATCTCGCACGACCTCAGGACGCCGCTGGCCTCCGTCCTCGGTGCCGCAACCACCCTGCGCGACCTCGATGGATCGCTGGATGCCGAGACCAAGACCGATCTGCTCGCGACCGTCATCGACGAGGCGGAGCGGCTGAACCGGTTCATCGCCAACCTGCTCGACATGACACGGCTCGAGGCCGGCGCGGTGGCGCCGAACCTCGGGGAACACGACGTCGGCGAGATCGTCGGCACGGCGCTGCGACGGGCGGGCAAGATCCTCACCGGCCACCGGATCGAGGTCGAAACCGCGCCCGACCTCGCCCCGCTTCAACTCGATGCGGTGCTGTTCGAGCAGGCGCTCTTCAATCTCCTGGACAACGCCGCCAAATACGCACCCGAGGGCACGACGATCCGCGTGCAGAGCTGGCAGGAGGGCTCCCGTGTCCACCTGCAGATCCTCGACGAGGGCGATGGCATTCCGGTCGACGACGTCGATCGGATCTTCGACAAATTCTACCGGGCCCGCAAAGGCGACCGCGTACGCGCCGGCACCGGCCTCGGCCTCGCCATCGCGCGCGGCTTCGTCGAGGCCATGGGCGGCACCATCACGGCCTCCAACCGCACCGACCGGTCGGGCGCCGCCTTCACCCTGACCTTCTCGGCGCCGACCGAGGTCCCGTCGTCGCGCGAAGCCGCGTGACGCCTGCCTAGACCTGACTGCACCGACGCCATCGTTCATCCGGAAGCTTCCATTCATGTCCTCCATCCGTATCCTGGTGATCGACGACGAGCCTCCCATCCGCAAGCTGCTGCGCATGGGCCTCTCGTCCCAGGGCTATACCGTGCTCGAAGCCGCCGATGGCCGGGCGGCGCTGGAGCTGATCGGGCGGGAGAAGGTCGACCTCATCATTCTCGACCTCGGCCTTCCCGACATGAAGGGCCACGAGCTGCTGCGCGTCATCCGGGCCGACGACGACACCGTTCCGGTGGTGGTCCTGTCGAGCCGCGGCGACGAGACCGGCAAGGTCGAGGCCTTCGACCTCGGCGCCGACGATTACGTGACGAAACCCTTCGGCATGAACGAACTGCTGGCGCGGCTTCGCGCGGCGCTCCGCCATCAGCTCGCCGTCCAGGGCGAACGGCCGGTCTTCCGGGTCGACGACCTCTCGGTCGATCTCGTGCGGCGCATCGTCAAGATGGCGGATCAGGACATCAAACTATCGCCGAAGGAATACGAGGTGCTCCGTCTCATGGTGCTCCATGCCGGCAAGGTCCTGACCCATGCCCACATCCTCCGCGAAGTCTGGGGCGGCTCGACCGACTCGCAATATCTTCGGGTCTATGTGCGTCAGTTGCGACAGAAGCTGGAGCCGGAGCCGGAACGGCCCCGCTATATCATGACCGAGACCGGCGTCGGCTACCGCCTCCGGGCTCCGGACGACGTGGAGCTGCGACGGTGAGCGGGGTGCAGGAACGGGGCGCGGCCGGACGGTCGACCGGAAGACGCCCGTCATGACGATCGCCGAGTTGCTGACGCTCGACCGGGTGTTCCTCGATCTTTGGGCCGCCGACAAGCGGCGCCTGATCGGCGACCTCTCGCGCCAAGCCGCCGGAGCGGCCGGGGTCGAGGCCTCGGCGATCGCCGAGGCGTTGAACATCCGCGAGCAATTGGGATCCACCGGCATGGGGTCGGGCATCGCCATCCCGCATGCGCGGCTTGCGCCGCTCAAGCGTCCGCTCGGCCTTTTCGCCCGGCTGCGGGCACCGATCGACTTCGAGGCCATCGACGGGAACCGCGTCGATCTCGTCTTCCTGCTGCTCCTGCCGGCCCAGGCGCAGGACGATCATCTCAACGCTCTCGCCTGTGTGGCGCGTCGGCTCAGGGCCGAGCCGGTCACGGTCGCGTTGCGCAAGGCGCAGGACGCTGAGGAACTCTATGCAGTGCTGACGGAGCGCGGCGGCGCTTGAGCCATGGCCCGGGCCTATCCTTTCCCGGGACGGGAAAGGACCCCGGCAGAGCCGGGCGTGAAGGGGTCATGGAGGCGCAGCGCCACTCGTCGCCGGTCACCTCGCCCGTCACCGCTGCGCTGCGACACCTTTTCAGGGGATAGGGAGAAGCGTGCTACCCACGCAGATCTCCAAGCCCCGCGATGAGCGGCAGGGAGACGCTGGTCAATGGGCGGGTCGGACCGGCGTGGAGACGGCACGGGTCCGGTCGAGCGTAGCCCGCAGCGACGCCGGGACGTGTGTGTCGCAGAGCAGCCCGAGCTCGTCGAGGGCGACCCGGATCTCTGCGGCGGTGCTGGCCGCTACGCCGACCATCGGGAGCCTGGGCTCGCGCGAGAAGCCCGGATGAACGAAGGCCAGGGCCTGCTTGATGGGTCCGGGGTTGGGCTCGCGGCCAAGCGCTTCGATCAGTGGCCTCAGGCGGTTCTGCAGGGTCCGGGCGCCGGCCCAGTCCTTGGTCCGGCAGGCATGGTGCAGGTCGCGACAGAGGGACGGGACCACATTGGCCAGGACCGAGACGCAGCCGCGACCGCCGGCCAGGTTGAACGTCACTGCGCTCGCATCGTCGCCGCAGAGCTGCGCGAAACGCGGCCCCGCGACGAGCGCCGTCACGCGCGGGCGATCGAGGTCGCCGCTCGCGTCCTCGATGCCGACGATGGACGGGATCTCGGCCAGTTGTTCGATGGTGCTGAAATGCAGGTCGACACCGGTCCGCTTTGGCACGTTGTAGAGGATGATCGGCAGATCGACGGCGGCCGCGACCGCGGCGAAGTGCCGAAACAGCCCTTCCTGGCTGGGCCGGCTGTAATAGGGCGTGACGATCAGGGCGGCATCGGCGCCGGCCTGTTTCGCGGCACGCGTCAGCTCGATCGTGGTCGCCGTGGAGTTGGTCCCCGTGCCGGCGATGACGGGGACGCTCCCTGCCGCGCATTCGACGCAGACCCGGATGAGCCTGTAGCGCTCACCCGGCGTCAGGGTCGAGGCTTCGCCCGTCGTTCCGCAGGGCACGAGGCCGTTGGTCCCCTGGCCGATCTGCCAGTCCACGAAATCCTCGAACCGGGCCTCGTCGATGCCGTCGGAGGTGAAGGGCGTCGCCAGCGCCGTGATGGAGCCTTGGAGAAACATGGGAGCCGCCTCCCCGGTCAGGCGGCGAAGAGCCGGATCGGCTCGTCGACGAATTGGACCGCTCCCGGCTGGCGGCGGCTCTCGTCGCGGGCGTATTGGAGCGCCTTGTCGCGGCTCTTGAAGATACCGCCGCCGTGACCGTGGGTCTCGACCGCGAGCCAATGCCCTTCGCCGTCTCGTCCGACCAGGAAGCTCACCTGATGGTCGGGGGGAAGCGAAGGCGTCTGTGTCTCGATCTGCATGTGAGTCGACATGGGTTGCACTGCTGCGCGGCCTCGTCTGGCCGCCTGCAGAACATGCCATCTGCCATATCAAGGTTCGAGAGAGGGGCGGGGCTAGCGGTATAAGGATCTTGTGGGGCCTGGCTCGGCGGTGCTGAAGCCAGTGTGAGATCAGGACGCCGATGCCTCGAAGGCCACCGTCAATCGACCGCCCAGGCCTGCAGCCGCCTCGGCCAGGTGGTCGAGCTTCGTCCCGTAATCCGGATCGAGAATGCGGCGCACTTCGACCTCGCTGCGCCCGATCCGGTCCCCGAGCGCAGTCTTGCTGAGGCCGCTTCGCTTCCAGGCGCAGTAGATCGCTGCCTTGGCGGTCAGAGCGTCCCGCTTAACCTCATCGCCTCCTGCGATACGATGTCAGTCGCACGAAAACGTACGTTACGCAGGATAATCGGGCGAACGGATAAGAGTCCGCGTCTGGTCAGCGGATGCCGGATAGGCCGCTGCCTTCACACCAAGTGCTCCACCGCCGCCAGCAGCTTCGCCACGTCCTCGTCGCGCGACAGGCGATGGTCGCCATCCTTGACCAGGGTGATGCTGACGGGGTCGGCGGCGAGGTGCTCGACCAGGATCATGGCATGGCGCCATGGCACGTCCTCGTCGCGCATGCCCTGCAGGATGTGGACGGGACCATGCGCCCGGATCGTACCGCCGAGCAGGAGGTGATGCCGCCCGTCCTCGATCAGGGCCCGGGTGATGGGATAGGGCTCTCCGTAGGGAGAGGGCCGCATCCAGCGGCCCGTGGTCTCGATCTCCTGGCGGATCTCCGGCCCGAACTTGTCCCACATCAGGCTTTGCGTGAAATCCACCGCCGGGGCGATCAGCACCAGCCCTGCCACGCGGTGCGCTTCGCCGGCCTCGGCCAGGGCGCGGACGGCCAGAAGCGCGATCCAGGCCCCCATGGAGGATCCCACCAGGATCTGCGGTCCCGCGGTCATGGCCCGGATCACCGCCAGCGCGTCGTCGAGCCAGAGGCCGATCGTGCCCTCCTCGAAGCGCCCCTCGGAGGCGCCGTGGCCCGAATAGTCGAAGCGCAGCATGGCCCGGCCGTTCTGCGCCGTCCAGCCGTCGAGTGCCACGGCTTTACCGGAGGTGAGGTCCGACTTGAAGCCGCCGAGCCAGACGATGCCGGGCCGCTCCTCGCCGAGGGCGGCGGGTCGCGCCGAGACGGCCAGGCGGCGCTCTCCCCGCGCGGTCTCGACGAGCAGCATTGTGGGGGAAGCATCTTGGGGCATAATCAGGGCACACAGGTCGCGAGAGGCAGGTCCATGCGCACGAAACACTCAAGACCCTGATGTCGCAAGCCTCAGCCAGGATCCCCGTGACCCGCTCGCTCACCGACGTCACCGTCCTGCAGATCATTCCGTCGCTCGATGCGGGCGGTGCCGAGAGGACCACGATCGACATCGCGGCCGCGCTGGTCGAGGCTGGCGGCCGGGCGCTGGTGGCGAGCAGCGGCGGCCGCCTCGTCAGCGAGCTCCAGGCCCGCGGCGGCATCTGGATTCCTTTTCCGGCGAACAGTAAGAACCCTGCCGCCATGGGCTGGAACGTCGGCCGTCTGGCCCGGCTGATCCGGCTCGAACGGCCCGCCATCGTCCATGCCCGCTCGCGGGCGCCGGCCTGGGTGGCGCTTGGCGCCGCACGGCTCACCGGCACGCCGTTCATGACCACCTTCCATGGCGCTTATGGCGGCACCAGCGCGCTGAAGCTCCGGTACAATTCCGTGATGGCCCGGGGCGATGTCGTGATCGCCAATTCGCATTACACGGCGGGATTGATCGGATCGCTCTATCCCTGGGCGGTGCCGCAGATTGAGGTCGTGCACCGCGGCACCGACCTGAAGCTGTTCTCGCCGACCGCCGTGTCACCCGCCCGTGTCGAGAAGCTGCGCTCCGACTGGGGCATCGAGGCCGGCGACCGCGTGGTGCTGCTCGCCGCCCGCCTCACCGGATGGAAGGGCCATCGCGTCCTCATCGAAGCCGCGCAGCTGCTGAAGGCGGCGGGTCTCGTCGGCACCACCTTCGTGCTCGCCGGCGATGCGCAGGGCCGCAACCGCTATATCGCGGAGATCGACGAAGCCATCGCCAAGGCCGGCCTGGCAGGCATGGTGAAGCGCGTCGGCCACGTCTCCGACATGCCGGCGGCCTTCCTGGCGGCCAGCGTCGTCACGGTGCCGTCGACCAAGCCGGAGGCCTTCGGCCGATCGGCCGTCGAAGCCCAGGCCATGGGAACGCCCGTGGTGGTGACCGATCTTGGCGCCGTGCCCGAGACGGTGCTGTCGGTGCCGAGGGTCGCCGTCGAGGCGCGGACGGGATGGTGCGTGCCCCCCAACGATGCGCGCGCGCTGGCGCTGACGCTCGGCGAGGCCCTGGCGCTCGGCGCCAGCGCGAGGGACGCACTGGCACGGCGCGCCCAGGCGCACGTGGCCGAGCATTTCTCGCTGGAGCAGATGGAGCGTGGGACTTTGGACCTCTACCGAGAGGTCGCCGCCGGAAGGCGGCGGGTCGAGCCGGCCGTTGCGTCGGAGGTCGCGAAGGCCAAGGCCTGACGGTCGGCGATGCCTGTTGCTCGCCGCCGGAACCGTCCCGGTGCGAAGCGACGACGGGTGCAACGGCGGCACTCGATCGGTGTTCGGCCCGGCATGGCCGGGCCACCTTCCCCGGTTCGGGGAAGGACAGCTCTTCGGACGTGTCTTACTTCTTGGCGAAGTTGATGCCGGCGAAGCGCGAGTTGAAGCGCGACAGACGGCCGCCGCGGTCCATCAGCTGCTGGGAGCCGCCGGTCCAGGCCGGATGGGTGTTGGGATCGATGTCGAGGTTCAGCGTGTCGCCCTCGGCACCCATGGTCGAGCGGGTCATGAACTCGGTCCCGTCGGTCATGACGACCTTGATCATGTGGTAGTTGGGATGCGTGTTGGTCTTCATCGGGGTCCTCGGGTATTGGCACGCATGGCGGCGTGAGGACCCGATCGCAGCCCTCATAGATTTCGCCATACACGGAAGATGGTGCGGGCGTATAGACCAGACGCGCGCCGATGGCCAGCCCATAGAGGCGCATCGAGGCGGGCAACGTCAGCGGGGAAGCATGGCACGCAAGAGGGGAACGGCGAATACGGCGGGCGTCAAGGGCCCGCGGGGATCCATGACGGCACTGAAACCCCTCCTGCCTTACGCGTGGCGCTACCGTGGTCGCATCGCGCTCGGCATCCTCGCCCTCATCGTGGCCTCGGCCGCCACGCTGGTCGTGCCGGAGGCGGTTCGTCGTCTCGTCGATTTCGGCTTCGAGCGTGACCGGATCGGTCTGATCAACGCCTATTTCACCGCCATGCTGGTCGTGGTGGCGGTCCTGGCTCTGGCGTCGGGCGCCCGCTACTATCTCGTCATGACGCTGGGCGAGCGGATCGTCGCCGACCTGCGCTCCGACCTCTACGCCCATCTCACGCGGCTCGATGCCGGCTTCTTCGACCGCTCGCAGACAGGCGAACTCGTGTCGCGGCTGACGGCCGACACGACGCAGCTCAAGGCCACCTTCGGTTCCTCGGCCTCGGTGGCGCTGCGCAACCTGTTCCTCTTCGTCGGCGCGGTCGCCATGATGGTCTATTCGAGTCCGAAGCTCTCGGGCTTCGTGCTGCTGGCCATCCCCGTCATCGTGATGCCGCTGGTGCTCTCGGGCCGCGGCGTGCGCCGCCGCTCCCGCGCCGCGCAGGATCGTCTCGCCGATGCCATGTCGTTCGCCACCGAAAACCTAGGCGCGATGCGGACCATCCAGGCCTTCGGCGCCGAGCGCGTGTCGACCACCCGCTTCGACCGTGCCGTCGAGGGTTCCTACGAGGCTGCCGCACGGGCCTCGCGCGCCCGGTCGCTGCTGACCGTCGTGGCCATCTTCCTCGCCTTCGGCAGTGTCGTGGGCGTGCTGTGGTTCGGAGCCCACGAGGTCATCGAGGGCCGCATGTCGGGCGGGTTGCTGTCCCAATTCGTGCTCTATGCGGTCTTCGGCGCCAGCGCCCTCGGCCAACTCAGCGAGGTGATGAACGAGGTCTCGGCTGCCGCCGGCGCTGCCGGCCGCCTGAGCGAGATCCTGGCGATCACGCCCGCCATCGCGGCGCCCGCCGCTCCCGAATCGCTGCCGGTGCCGTCGCGCGGCGCCATCGCCTTCGAGCACGTCGGCTTCGCCTATCCGACGCGGGACCGCGACGCCGTGGTGCGGGACCTCTCCTTCGCGGTGCGGCCGGGCGAGCGCGTCGCCATCGTTGGGCCGTCCGGCGCCGGCAAGTCGACGCTGTTCCAGCTTCTCACGCGCTTCTACGATCCGACGTCAGGCCGCGTGCTGATCGACGGCCTCGATCTTCGCGCCGCCGATCCGGCGGAGGTGCGGGCCCGGATCGCGCTGGTGCCGCAGGACCCGGCGATCTTTTCCTCCTCCGTGGCCGACAACATCCGCTTCGGCCGCCCGGAGGCCAGCGACGCCGAAGTTCGGGCCGCCGCCGAGCGCGCCGCCGCCTGGGGCTTCATCTCGGCCCTGCCGGATGGTGCCGCGACCCTCGTCGGCGAGCGTGGCATGACGCTCTCGGGCGGCCAGCGTCAACGCCTCGCCATCGCGCGGGCCATCCTCAAGGACGCCCCCATCCTGCTGCTCGACGAGGCGACCTCGGCCCTCGATGCCGAGAGCGAGACACTGGTCCAGCGCGCCCTCGACGAGGTCATGCGCGGTCGCACTACCCTGGTGATCGCCCACCGCCTCGCCACCGTGGTGACGGCCGACCGCATCCTCGTGCTGCAGGACGGCGTCATCGTGGAAGAGGGCACCCATGCCGCGCTGATGGCCCGCGACGGGCTTTACGCCCGGCTGGCGCGGCTGCAATTCGACATGGACGGATCACGCAGGGCTGCCGAATGATGCGGCGACGACCGGCGACGTGACGGTGACCACCGTTGCACGGCGCCCGACCGGCGCTTTAGGATGATGGCTCACCGTTCGACCGAAGGCGCATGCATGCCGGCCCCCCAGAAAGTCGCCTTCCTGTCGAAGGAATACCCGCCCTACGTCTATGGCGGTGCCGGCGTCCACGTCGAATATCTCGCCCGGGCTCTGGCCAAGACGATCGACGTCGAGATGCGCTGCTTTGGCGATCAGTCGAGCGCCGACGGGCGGCTGACCGTGAAAGGCTATCCGCAGTGGGAAGAGACGAAGCGCGGAACCGATCCGCGTTTCGTCGGCGCCGTCGACGCCTTCGCGCGCTCGCTCGCCATGGCCAAGGACACGCTTGAGGCCGATCTCGTCCACTGCCACACCTGGTACACCGACATGGGCGGCGTCATCGCCGCCAAGCTGTGGGGCATTCCCAATGTCCTCACCATCCATTCGCTGGAGCCGCTGCGGCCCTGGAAGGTCGAGCAGCTCGGCAACGGCTACCACCTGTCGGCCTGGATGGAGCGGACCGCGATCGAATCGGCGGACGGCATCGTGGCGGTGTCGCGCGAGACCAAGGCCGACGTGCTGCGCCTCTTCGACGTGGATCCCGAGCGTGTCCACGTCATCCACAACGGAATCGATCTCGACGAATACCGGGCCGTCGCCGGCACCGACGTGCTGACGCGCTGCGGCATCGACCCCAGCCGTCCCTTCCTGCTCTTCGTCGGCCGCATCACGCGGCAGAAGGGCATCATCCACCTCGTCAATGCGATTCCGAAGATCGATCCCTCGCTGCAGATCGTGCTTTGTGCCGGCGCGCCCGACACGCCCGAGATCGGACGGGAAATGGCCGACGCGGTCGCGGCCGTCGAGCGCCCGGGCGTGATCTGGGTGCGCGAGATGCTGCCCCGCGCCGACATTATCCAGCTCTACAGCCACGCGGCTGTCTTCTGCTGCCCCTCCGTCTACGAACCCTTCGGGATCATCAACCTCGAAGCCATGGCCTGCAACACGGCGGTGGTGGCGACGGCCGTCGGCGGCATTCCCGAGGTCGTGGTGCCCGAAGAGACCGGCCTTCTGGTCGACCCCGGCCTCGCGCCGGGGAGCTTCGATCCTGTCGACCCGGCCGGCTTCGCGTCGGATCTCGCCGCGGCCGTGAACCGGCTCGCCAGGGATCCGGCCCTGCGGGAGCGATTCGGCGCGGCGGGTCGCAAGCGCGTCGAGGCCCACTTCTCCTGGGACGCCATCGCCGAGCAAACGCTCGCCATGTACGCCAAGGTGCTGGAGCAGCACGCGCAGAAGCGCTGATCTTCCGCCGATGGGGAAGGGAAGGCGTCGTGCCAAGGAGAATGCCGCTTTGACCGATGCCGTCGCCCCCGTGCCACCTCCGCCGCAGTCTCCGAGCGCGACGCTGCAGGTCGCAACCACGCAAGCGATCGTCCTCGGCGAAGTGGCGACCCGGCGCGAGCATGATCTGCTCGGCGAGGCCGACGTGCCCGCCGAGGCCTATTGGGGAATTCACACCAAGCGGGCAGTCGAGAACTTCCCCATCACGGGCGTACCGGTCGGCCACTTTCCGGATTTCGTGCGGGCCCTGGCGCTCGTCAAACAGGCGGCCGCCCGCGCCAACCGCCGCCTGCACCTGCTCGACGACGACAAGGCGCGACACATCGACGAGGCCTGCCGGCTCATCGCCGAGGAAGGCCGGTTTCACGAGCAGTTCGTCGTGGATGCCGTGCAGGGCGGTGCCGGCACCTCGACCAACATGAATGCCAACGAGGTCATCGCCAATGTGGCGCTCGGCCTGATGGGCCGGGAGCGGGGCGACTACGCGGCGCTTCATCCCAACGACGACGTCAACATGGCGCAGTCGACCAACGACGCCTATCCGACGGCGCTGCGGCTCGCCATCATCCTGGCGACGGTGCCGCTGGTGCGGGCCTTGGGCGATTTGAGTTTCGCGTTCCGCACCAAGGCGGTGGACTTCGACGACATCGTCAAGATGGGCCGCACCCAACTCCAGGACGCCGTGCCGATGACGCTCGGCCAGGAGTTCGACGCTTTCGCGGTCACCATCAAGGAGGATGTGGCCCGGCTCGGCGACCTCTCGGCGCTGTTCCGCGAGGTCAATCTCGGCGCCACCGCGATCGGCACGGGCATCAACGCCGACCC
>JAYVMK010000655.1:0-3615 GCA_043758995.1 Lichenibacterium sp.
GAACCCCTGCCCGAGAACCGCGCGAGCGCGGTCGCGGCTGGCGCCCGATTGGCGGAGTCCATCGAACATCTCGCGGCCGCGGCCGACATCGTCATCACCACTGTGGCGCGCGACGACGTGCTGCGCGATCTCGTGCTAGGCGAGGACGGCTTCGCCTGTCACCTGCGGCCGCCGCAGATCTTCGTTGATCTCAGCACGGTCTCGCCCCGGCTCTCGGCCGAGATCGCGGCGGCGCTGGAAAGCCGCTCCGTTCCCTATCTTCGTGCCCCGGTGTCGGGCAGCACCGTCACGGCCCGATCCGCGCAGCTGGCCGCCATGGTGTCGGGCCCCCGCGAGGCTTGGCTCACGGTCGAGCCCATCCTCGCCTGTTTCTCGGCACGCCAGTTCTGGGTGGGCGAGGGCGACGAGGCCCGCTACCTCAAGCTCGCCGTCAACGTGATCCTCGGCGGCACCTCGGCCCTGCTGGCGGAGGCCCTCGCCATCGGCCGCTGCGGTGGGCTCCCCGTCTCGGTGCTCATGGACGTCATCTGCCAGAGCGCCGTCGGTTCTCCCCTGCTCGCCTACAAGCAGGCCGCCGTCGTCACGGACGATTTCGAGCCGACCTTCTCGATCGAGCAGATGATCAAGGATCTCGAGCTGATCGGCGACGTCGCGGCTGCGGCCGGTGTGTCGACGGTGTTGAGCGACATGGTCCGGCGACGGTTCGAGGCGGCCCGGCGGCAGGGGCTGGGCGAGATGGACTATTTCGTCCTGGCGCGGGGCACCCCCGTCGACCTTGCTGCGGACTGAAAGGCCGCCCATCGCCGCGTGTATCCGGAGCGAACAACCGCGCGCCACACCCATTTGTGCACCCGACGGCACGAACAGGCTCTATGCGGCGACTTCGGCCCGGCCTTGTTCCATCAGCCGCTCGATCGCGCCTTGCGCTTCGACCAGGGCGTCTCCGTCGCTGCACTCGCGGCGCAACGCGCGATGCAGCACCTCGCCGAGGATGCTTTCGATCGCGGTATACTGCGGAACCTCGGGCCGCTGACGGGTGCTCAGCAGCCCGCGTTTCGCCAGGCCATCCACGATGGAGATGAGTGGCGAGCCGGCCAACACCTCCGGGTCGGCTGCGACGCTGAAGCGGGGCACGACGGGGAAGCCGTTCTTGGCATGGACCCGCATGGCCTCGGGGGACGCCATCGAGGCGATGGCCTCGAAGGCCCGCCGGGCCCGCGCCTCCGGCAGGTTCGACGGCACCGCGAGGAGAAAGCCGCCCATGGGCGTGACGTTGCTTCCGCCCGGGCCGGCCGCATGAGGAAGATAACGCACCTTGCGCTTCACCGCCGACTGGATGTCGTATTCGAAGCGCGCCGCCCGCATGGTCCAGACGTAGGAGAGCGCGCTTCGTCCATGCAGGAAGAGGTCGAGGCCGCGCTTCCACTCCATCGTTAGCACGTCGGGAGGAGACACTTCGACGAGCCGATGCATGTAGTCGAGCACCTCGCGCCCGGCATGGCCATCAATCTGGACAGGCGCCGCACTGGACCCTCGGCAAGGGCCGAAGATGCCGCGCCCGCAGGCACCGAGGAAAAACAGGAAGCTATGGGCCAGCGGCATGCCCCGCGCGGCGTTCCACACGACGCCGTAACGTTCGCGCTCGGGCGCGTGGAAGGCGCGGGCGACGTTCACGACCTCGTCGAAGGTGCGCGGCGGCGTCCGCCCGCTCTCCTCCAGCCAGTCGCGTCGTGCTGCCAGGACCTCGACGGTGACGTAGATAGGGACCCCGAACTGTGTGCCTTGCCAGGCCCCGGTGTCCCAAACCATGGGCTGGAAGTCCGCCGGGTTGATTAGGCTCGGCTCGTTGAAGCGGGCCAGCGGCGCCAGCGCGTCCTTGCTGGCGAACTCGGCGAGCCAGGGCATGTTGATGGTTATGACGTCGAAAGCCGAGATCTCGGCCCGCGCGTTGGCGGCCAGCCGCTCGTAGAGGTCCGGCAGAACCTTCATCTCGAAGTCGCGCCGAATCGCCCGGTTGGACCGGAAGTCCACCCACATGTTGCGCATCGAGGCGAAGTAGTTGTCGTCGTGCAGCAGAAAGCGCAGCCGGTCGTCGGATGCGCCGACATCGACCTTCGCCCGGCCCGGCACACCACCGAAATAGACATCGCTCTCGTCCTCGAGCGGCATGCTGCGGCCGAAGGTTTCGGCGAGCAGGCATTTGACCTGGCGGGCGTAGGCTTCGAAGCGCTGCTTCAGGTCCGGACTGGGATGCAGAGTGAAGCTCTTGCCGGTCGCGCTGCGCGACCGCTTGAGGATGAGGCCCTCGTCGATCATGCGATGCACGCGCCGCAGCGCCGTCGCGTAGGGCAGTTCGGAAACGTCGACCAGGGTCGAGACCGTGACGGGCTGCCCGCCGATCTCGCACTCGATGAGGTGGGTCACGATGTTCCACGCCGCATCCGGCTCGGGCGAGGCGACGAGCGACACGAAGGGCTGGCGCGTCCCCTTCAGGAACCGGATGACGCGCTGTAATTCATACTCGTTCATCGCGGCCCGCCGGAGTTCGACATCGATCGCACCTTCGCGCCGCTGCTCAAGCCGCCCGGGCGAGAGCCTCGCTATAGTCGGCCTCTGTCTTGGCCCTGACTTCGGCGGCCGTGACGCCGGGTGCGAGTTCCACAAGCCTGACGCCCCCGCCCCGTCGGTCGATCTCGAACACCGCCAGATCGGTGATCACCACGTCGACGACGCCCTGGCCGGTGAGGGGCAGCGAACAGCGGTGCAGGAACTTGGCCCCACCGGACTTGTCGACGTGGTCCATCACCACGACGACACGCCTGACACCGGCCACGAGGTCCATAGCGCCCCCCATGCCTTTGATCATCTTGCCCGGGATCGTCCAATTGGCGAGGTCGCCGGTTTCCGATACCTCCATGGCACCCAGGATGGCCAGGTCGATGTGCCCCCCGCGGATCATGGCGAAGGAATCTGCCGAGGAGAAGAAGCTCGACGTCGGCAGGACCGACACCGTCTGCTTGCCGGCATTGATGAGGTCGGGATCGACGTCCTCCCGATAGGGGAAGGGTCCGATGCCCAGCATGCCGTTCTCGCTCTGCAGCGTCACGGTCTTGCCCGGTGCGACGTAGTTCGCAACCAGCGTCGGGATGCCGATGCCGAGGTTCACATAGTCCCCATCCTTGAGTTCGCGGGCGGCGCGGGCCGCCATCTCGTCGCGCGTCCAGGCCATCAGTTCAGCTCCGCCGTGGTGGCTCGGGCCGGCGCCGCGGGGCGCTCGCGCACGGTGATCCGCTCGATCCGCTTCTCGTAGGAGGGTCCTCGGATCACCCGGTCGACGTAGATGCCGGGGGTGTGGATGCCATCTGGGTCGAGCGCGCCAGCCTCGACGACCTCCTCGACCTCGGCGATCGTCACCTTGGCGGCCGTGGCCATGTTGGGGTTGAAGTTCCGCGCCGTGCGCCGGTAGACGAGGTTGCCCTCGGGATCGCTCCGCCAGGCCTTGACGATGGCGAGGTCGGCCCGGAGCCAGGTTTCGCGCAGATAGGTTTCGCCGTCGAAGACCTCGGTCGGCTTGCCCTCGGCCACGACGGTGCCGACCCCGGTCTTCGTGTAGAA
>JAYVMK010000656.1:0-5456 GCA_043758995.1 Lichenibacterium sp.
GATCGCGGTAGGGACGCTCATTGCTGAGCGCCCCCCGCACAGAACCGAGCGGGCCCAATTCGGGCACTCGGCTCCCACCTTGGGTGTTTGACGGCAAAGCGTTCACTCGGCCATGGATGTAGGATACGTGGTCTCGGCAGCCAGTCGGAGGCGAGCTTCTTCATCCGCTCCCAGGTGGTGAAGTCCCGCTGACTACGCCGCCGGAGCGAGCGCCTCCAGAGTTCCACCACCCTGTCGCGGAACGCGCTGAGCGCACGAGCGTTGGTCGGCACCGCGTGATAGTTAAAGAAGCCGCCCACGACCTGGGCGAGCCATGCTCCCTGGACAGGGATCGGCTGATGCCTCCGTCGCCGCAGCTCCTCCTTCACGGCCTTGAGCTTCGCCACCATGCGGTCGCGGCGTGTCAACCGCAGGAGCAGGAACCTGCCCCTCAGTGACTTGCCGCACACGAAGGTGAAGCCGAGGAAGTTGAAGGTTTCCGGTTTGCCGAGGCCGCGCCGGGCCCGTGCGGCCGCCGCACGGCGGCCGAACTGGATCAGGCGCGTCTTCTCCGGATGGAGCGTGAGCGAGAAGGAGGCGAGCCGCGCCGCCAGCGCCTCGCGGAAACGGACGGCGTCGGCCTCATGCTCGAACCCGACGACGATGTCGTCGGCGTAGCGCACGATCACGACGTTGCCCGTGGCTTCCCGCCGTCTCCAGCGGTCAGCCCATAGATCGAAGGCATAATGCAGGTACACGTTGGCGAGCAGCGGTGAGATCACCGCGCCCTGGGGCGTGCCCCTGTCACTCACCTCGACCTTCCCGTTATCGAGGATGCCCGCCTTGAGCCATTTCTGGATCAGGCGGAGCATGCGCGGGTCGGCGATCCGGTGGTTCAGGAACCTGCACAGCCATTCCTGGCTGACGTCGTCGAAGAACGACCGGATGTCCGCATCCAGGATGTGGTTCACCTTTGTGCTGGAGATCCCGACGCAGAGCGCGTCCAGCGCATCGTGCTGGCCGCGCCCAGGCCGAAACCCGTACGAGAACCCGAGGAAGTCCTCCTCGTAGATCCCGTTCAGCACCGCCACCGTGGCCCTTTGGACGATCTTGTCCTCCAAGGCCGCGATTGCGAGCGGGCGCTGTCGCCCGTCCGACTTCGGGATAAACCGTCGCCGGGCTGGTTGCGCCCGATAGGCCCCTCGCTGGACCCGCCGATGCAGATCGTCGATCCTGCGATCTAGATCGGTCTCGTAGGCCCGCCACGTCAACCCGTCCACGCCGACGGCCGCGTCTCGCCTGAGAGCGAAGAACGCCGTCCGCAACATGGCCGGGTCGAGGTGGTGGAGGAGCGAGGTGAACCGTTCCGTCTTCCGGCTTCGTGCCGCTTTCCGTACACGCGCCAGCACCTGTGACACGCTTGCCCGGTCCTGAGCCCGGCACGTGCGCTGCTGGTGCGTGTTTCCCTTGGCCCCCTCCCTTGGCTCCACCGGCTCCGCCGCCGGCATCCCGGCTTTGTTCGTCGGTTTCGCAGCTACTATGGAGGGGTCTGACTTCTCCGGCTCGTGCATCATCGGCTTCGGCTCCTCGCCTTCCCGATGCGGACCGGACGGCCGAAGCCGCCGGCCAAGCCGGAGATCTCCCGGTTCCCGCACAAGGAGCGTCCACACATGCCAGGGTCTCCGACCGCGCCGGACCGTCGAGGCGCTCGCGCTGGCGCGCCCCGACGTGTTGCCTTCCGCCTAGTTAACGGCGTCAGCGTCCGGAACTTCCCGATTTCGCGGCTCAATGGCTGGCCTGTGTGCTCCCCTGCCGACGCTTCGCCCCTGCCCTCGCGGGCAGACACGCACGGCTCGGGGCCGATGTGGGTCGCTACTCCTTCATCGCAGTGGACTTGCACCACATACTCCTTGCCGGTCTCCCGGCGCACTAACTACCCAGGGGTTACGCGGCTTGGCTGAGCGCCGTCAGGCACCGATCGTGCCCAGTACGGTGCTGAACGTGCCCGCGTCGGAGGTGATGCGTGCTGTCGCCACCACGGTCCGCACCGCAGCTTCGCCCTTGGCGGACCACATGGCGCGATAGCCGTTGGTGTTCTTCCGCTGGATCACGGCCGGGCGCAGGTCGCGCTCGCAGGCGTTGTTGTGCGCTTCGACCTTTCCGGGGAAGGACGCGAAGGTCAGAAGCTGGTCGCGGGCACGGCGCATGCGGTTCTGGATGTCGCGCGCCAGGTCGCAGACGGCGGGAGCGGCGAGGATGTCGTCGAGGGAGCGCTCCAGCTTGCGGCGCTTGGTGGTCACCGTCGAGGGCGCCGACGTGGTGATGGTCCGCGCCAGGGCGAAGGCTCCGTCGAGCCACAGCTTGAGCCGCAGGGCGAGGGTGTCGTCACCAGTGTCGAGCGCGTAGGCGACGTCACGGGCGAGGTGGGCCAGACAGGTCTGCTGCCGGTCGGCGTGCCCTTGTTGGGCGGAGTATCGATCCGACAGCCACACCGCCGGCCGGTGCCCGTCCATGATCTCGTGCACCACGCACGCGCCCCGCGTCGGGGCCGCATGATGCACCACCGCGTCCTCGCAGCGGAACACCCAATGGAAACTGTTCGTGCCCTCGATGCGCACGCCGGTCTCGTCGGTTGCCACCACGGTGGCACGCCGCAGGGCCGATAGGGCGGCATCGCGCCCGGCGTCGAAGCGGGTTTCGGCCCGGCGCAACATGTTGGTGAGACCGCCCTGGCTGATGCGCAAGCCGAACAGATTGGCCAGAGCCTTCTGCAGACGTTCGTAGGACAGCGCCTGAAACGTCTTCAGGTACACGGCCCTGCCGTGCAGGCGCGGACCGAAAGGCGTCGGGGAAGATCCGGTTTGCCGCGGTGCTGGTACGCGGGCCCGGCATCCCGGGCACACCACGCCGAGACGCCGGTGCTGCTCGACGAGAGGCTTCACCTCCGGCAACGCGATCCGCTCGTGCACGCTGACCGTCTCGGCCGGCAGATCGGGCGACAGCGCCAGACCGCAGTCTGGGCACGCTGTCGGGCGGTAGTCGACGACCGTGTCAGGCTCCTCGGCGAGGACGCGGCTGTGGCCTTCGTGGCCCGGCTTCGCCCCGCCTGGGCGGGACTGCTCGCGCCGCTCTGCTGCGGCTACGAAGACTGCGACGATCTCGATGCCCTGCGCACCGATCCCGCCTTCAAGCTCGCCTGCGGATGCCTGCCCGACACCGGCATCGACCTGTGCTCCTAGCCGACCCTGTCGCGGCTAGAGAACGCGCCTCGCCTTCGCGACGTGATCCGGCTTTCCTACGCCCTGGTGGACGCCTGGATGGATTCCTACCCGCGGGAGCCTGAGGCGGTGCCGCTCGACATCGACGATACCTGCGACGTCGTCCACGGCCGTCAGCAGCGGTAGGATTATGACGACCTCCAACAAGGAGGCGGCAAAATCGGCTGTCGTGGCTAATGAACCGTCAACGCTGGAAGTTTGCGACACGCCCCGGCCAAGTAACAACGCGAGCTCGCAGCTTATGATCAGGACGGCCTGCCACCGTTTCGTGCCCCCGACGCCCCTATCCCGGCCGAAACAGACTAACCCCTGAAGGAGCGGTCCGCGCCCCGAGCCGAGGCGCCGAAAGCATCATGCCTTCTAACAAAGCCGCCCGGCCGGATCTGTGAGGGCGGATCCGGAAAGTCGAGTTTCTCGACCGCTACCGACCCTGCTCACCTTTGTTTCGCAACAAAGCGCACGAAGGCTTCGAGCGTCGCCTCGGAAGCGTGGTGCTCCATCCCTTCCGCATCTGTCTCCGCCGCCTCGGCCGGTGCGCCGATAGCGAGCAGGACAGCCACCATAAGTCAGTGGCGGCTACGCACTCGCTCTGCGAGCGCATGGCCGGCCCCGGTCAGGAAGATGCCCCGATAAGGGCGCGCCGTCACCAGGCACTCCCGCTTCAATCGGGCGACACGTTCAGGGCGGTCGGATGCGTCACGCCGAGGCGCCTGGCAATGTCGGTCGCCCGCGCCTCGCCGATCGTAGCAAGCAGGTCCGTAATGAGTTCGACGTGGTCTTCCAGCAGCGTAACCGATCGCGCATTGTGGGCCTTGCCGAACCGAAGCGCCTGGGTGGGCTCTTCAGGCAGCGCGATCGCTTCGATGCTCGGATCCGTCCAAAAGCTCCCAGGACATCTGCCCCCCGACGTCGCGCTTCGGCCACGCTCGTGACCGCAGGCGACGTCGGTGTTTCGCAGCCTGATCCGCATGGCCACCCTATCAGAGTTTCAGCCCAAACCGACTCCATGGCGGAGCTCGTCATCTACGCGTCAGCTCGCAAACAGGGCCTCTTGACCGAGGTGTAGCTAAGGCTACATTAGGAGCTGGTCGATAGTCGGACCAGATCTCGTGACGGAGCCATCCCATGACAAGCCTGGATGCTCCGAACATTGCCCCTACGCCGGCGGCCGGCAGTTCCCGGGAACTTATGACCCGCGAGGACGAATTGCGGGCGCGCGACCGTCTCAGGGTAATGACGACCCGCGCCGCAGGACGTCCGTTCCACCTCCTCTGGCTGCTGGCCGGGCCAGGCGTGCTGGTCATGTTGGGGGAGAACGACGGGCCTAGCATGGTGTCCTACGCCACCACGGGCGCTACCTACGGCATCGGCTTCTTCATCCCTTTTATCCTCATCACCTTTCTGATGGCGTTCGTGGTTCAGGAGATGACGGTGCGGCTGGGGGTCGCGACCCATCGTGGCCATGCGGAACTGATCTTCCAGCGTTTCGGCCCGTTCTGGGGCTACTTCGCGATGGGCGACCTCGTCTTCGGAAATGTGCTGACGCTGGTGACCGAGTTCATAGCAATCCAGGCGGGAGGCCTTTACTTCGGGCTGCCGTCTTGGATTTCGGTTGCGGTCGCCGTGGTGCTCGTCTTGGCTTCACTTGGTCTGAGGCGCTATGCGACCTGGGAACGCGTGCTGATGGCGCTCGCCGTTGGCAACCTGCTGTTCGTTCCGGCGGCCCTGCTGGCGCACCCGGACGGCACCGCCCTAGCGCACGCCGTCGCGACATGGGGACCGCTGCCCGGTGGCTTCGGTACGGTCTTCCTGACCCTCGTGCTGGCCAACATCGGCGCGACGGTCACGCCCTGGATGATCTTTTTCCAGCAGAGCGCCGTGGTGGACAAGGGCCTGACCAAGGCAGATCTGCTACAGGGCCGGATTGACACGGGGATCGGCGCCGCCGTCGCCGCCCTGGCGGCTATCGCGGCTGTGGTCGCCACCGCGCCGCTCTACGCTGCGCACACCGACGTGTCGCAGTTTGCGAGCGGCGCCGATTTCGCAACCGCGCTGCGCCCGTTGATTGGCACCACGGGCGCGACGCTGTTCGCGCTCGGAATTATCGAGGCCGGATTGCTCGCCGCGATGGCGATCTCGACCAGTTCCTCTTACGCGCTGGCTGAGACCGTTTCGGCCCGGCACAGTCTCAACCTCGAT
>JAYVMK010000657.1:0-4901 GCA_043758995.1 Lichenibacterium sp.
GACACGGCGCTGATGCCGGAGGCCGACGCCGAGCCCGTGCGGATCCCCTGATGAAGGCCGGCCTTTTTTCGGACGGCCGGAACCGCTACATGAGTGTGAGACCCCGCGCGTCACTCGCCGGTGGGAGATGAACGATGGCTGCCAGGAAACGGTATCAGGTCATGTCGCTGACGGAGTCGGCGGCGGAGCGCGTGCAGGAGATCATGAGCAATGCCGCGACGCCACCTTACGGCTTGCGCGTCGGCGTGAAGAACGGCGGCTGCGCCGGCATGTCCTACACGATGGAGATGGCCGATGCGGCGGCACCCGCCGACGAGGTGATCGAGGACAAAGGCGTGCGGATCCTCATCGATCCCAAGGCCGTGCTGTTCCTGCTCGGCACCGAGATGGACTTCAAGGTCGACAAGCTGTCGTCGGGTTTCGTCTTCCAGAACCCCAACCAGACGTCTGCCTGCGGCTGCGGCGAGAGCGTCGCCATCACACCGGCAAGCCCCGATGCTCTGGCGGGAGCCGCCTGACGCTCAGTCGCGGCCCGCGATCACCTCTTTCAGAGCGCGGGCCACGCCGGCCGGCACGAAAGCCGAGACATCGCCGCCGATGGTTGCGATCTGCCGCACGAGCGTCGCCGTAACAAACCGGGTGGTGGGCGACGCCGGCACGAAGACCGTCTGAATTTCCGGCGCCATGGCGGCGTTCATCCCCGCCATGCTCATTTCGTCGTCGAGATCGGTCGCACCGCGAAGCCCGCGCACGATGATCGTCGCCCCGAACTCGCGCGCGGCCGCCACGGCGAGCCCCGAAAAGCTCTCGACCCGCAGCACGCAACCGGTCGCCTGCGCGACCGGGCCTGCCTCGGAGCGGATGAGCGCCACCCGCGCGTCATGGGTCAGCATCGGCTTCTTCGTGGCATGCCGACCCACCGCCACCACGAGAATGTCGCAGAGCCGCGCCGCGCATCTGACTACGTCGAGATGACCGTTGGTCAGAGGGTCGAAAGACCCGACGTAGAGCGCGGTGCGCTGCATCAGGCCTCGCCATCACCGTCGATCTCGACGCCGTTGCCGTCGGAAACGGCTTCGGCGATCCGGTCGACCGAAACGACCTTCTCGCTTTCGTGGGTGTCGAAAACGATGACGCCCTGCGTGTTGCGGCCCGCGACGCGGATCCCTTCCACGGGGCAGCGGATGAGCTGGCCACCGTCCGTCACCAGCATGATGCCGTCGCTGTGTTCGACCGGGAATGATGCCACGAGCTTGCCGTTGCGGGTGTTGACCGCCATGGCGCCGATGCCTTTGCCGCCGCGTCCGGTGACGCGGTACTCGAACGACGAGGTCCGCTTGCCGTAACCACGCTCGGAAATCGTGAGAATGACCTGCTCGGCAGCCGAAAGCGCCGCATAACGCTCCTGGGACAGTGTCGCGGGTGCTTCCGGAATCGTTCCGTCGGCTCCCACGACCTCCTTCTCGATGTCGTCCTCGCCCGTCTCACCTTCGACGGCGCGGCGCATCTTGAGGAAGGTGATGCGCTCGGCCGAGTCGACCTCGATGTGGCGTAGGATGGCCAGCGAGATGACGGTGTCGTCCTTGCCGAGCGAGATGCCCCGCACGCCCATCGAATCGCGGCCCTTGAAGACGCGCACGTCGGTGACGGCGAAGCGGATGCACTGGCCCTGGGCCGTCGTCAGCAGCACGTCGTCGTGCTCCGAGCAAATCTGGACGTCGACGATGGATTCGCCCTCGTCGAGCTTCATGGCGATCTTGCCGGCGCGGTTGACCTGCGAGAAGTCGCTGAGCTTGTTGCGCCGCACCGTGCCGCGCGTCGTGGCGAAGACGACATCGAGGTTGGCCCAGGCCGCCTCGTCCTCGGGCAGAGGCATGATGGTGGTGATGCGCTCGCCCTGCTCGAGCGGCAACAGGTTGACCAGCGCCTTGCCGCGGGCCTGCGGCGCCGCCAGGGGCAGCCGCCAGACCTTCATCTTGTAGGCCTGCCCGAGCGACGAGAAGAACAGCACCGGCTGATGCGTGTTGGCGACGAAGATGCGGGCGACGAAATCCTCGTCCCGCGTCTGCATGCCCGAACGTCCCTTGCCGCCGCGACGCTGCGCCCGGTAGGTGGAGAGCGGCACCCGCTTCACATAGCCGGCGTGGCTGACCGTGATGGCCATGTCCTCGCGGGCGATCAGGTCCTCGTCCTCCATGTCGGCGACGCTGTCGAGGATCTCGGTCCGGCGCGGCGTGGCATGGGCCAGCTTCACGGCCTCGAGTTCGGCCCGGATGATGTCGAAGATCCGAACGCGCGAGCCGAGGATGTCGAGGAGGTCGGCAATCTCGGCCGCGAGCTTGTTCAGGGCTTCGGCGATTTCGTCGCGGCCCAGCGCCGTCAGGCGGGCGAGGCGCAGTTCCAGGATCGCCCGCGCCTGAGTTTCGGACAGGCGATAGGTGCCGTCCTCGTTCAGCGTGTGATGCGGGTCGGCGATCAGCGTGATCAGCGGCGCCATATCGAGCGCCGGCCAATCCCGCGCCATCAAGGCCTCGCGGGCCGAACCCGTGTCGGGCGACGTGCGGATGAGCCGGATCACCTCGTCGATATTGGCGACCGCGATGGCGAGGCCGACCTGGACGTGGGCGGCGGCGCGGGCCTTGGCCAAGCGGAACTTCGTGCGCCGCGTCACCACTTCCTCGCGGAAGTCGATGAAGGCGGTGAGGAAGTCCTTGAGGTTGAGCATCTCCGGCCGACCGCCGTTCAGCGCGATCATATTGGCGCCGAAGGAGGTCTGCAGCTGGCTGAAGCGGTAGAGCTGGTTCAGCACGACGTCGGCCACGGCGTCGCGCTTGAGTTCGATGACGATCCGCATGCCGTCGCGATCGGATTCGTCGCGCATCTCGGAGACGCCCTCGATGCGCTTCTCACGCACCGCCTCGGCGATCTTCTCCTGCAGGGTCGTCTTGTTCACCTGATACGGGATCTCGGTGACGATCAGCGCCTCGCGGTCCCGTCGGATCTCCTCCGTCCTGATCTTGGCGCGCATCATGATCGAGCCGCGGCCGGTCGTGTAGGCGGAGCGGATCCCCGCCCGGCCCAGGATGGCGCCACCGGTCGGGAAATCCGGGCCCGGAATGATCTGCAGCAATTCCTCGAGATCGATCTCCGGCCGCTCCATCACGGCCAGCGTCGCGTCGATCACCTCGCCGAGATTGTGCGGCGGGATGTTGGTCGCCATGCCGACCGCGATGCCACCGGCGCCGTTGACGAGCAGGTTCGGGAAGCGCGCCGGGAGGACGACAGGCTCGTGCTCCTTCTCGTCGTAGTTCGGCTGGAAATCGACGGTGTTTTCGTCGATGTCCTCGATGAGGGCCAGGGCCGGCGAGGCCAATCGCGATTCGGTGTAGCGCATGGCCGCGGCGGGGTCGCCGTCGACCGAGCCGAAATTGCCCTGGCCGTCGATCAGCGGCAGGCGCATCGAGAAGTCCTGCGCCATGCGGACGAGCGCGTCGTAGATCGCACTGTCGCCGTGCGGGTGATAGCTACCCATCACGGCGCCGACGATACGGGCCGACTTCACATAGGGCCGGTCGGGCAGGTATTTGTTTTCCTGCATGGAATGCAGGATTCGGCGATGTACCGGCTTCAGGCCGTCCCGGACGTCCGGCAGAGCGCGCGACACGATCACGCTCATGGCGTAATCGAGGTAGGAGCGCTTCATCTCATCGGCGATAGACACCATCCGGATGCCGGTCGGGTCTTCCCTGTCGTCGTTGTCGGCCAACTTGCATCCCTTCGCGGATCGTCCGTCTCGGGACGCCGCCGTCTAGTTTCCCTCTGATGGTCGGACCCAAGCTGAAGCTTTGATCGGACCACGAGTCTCCGACGTCACGATAGGCTAAACCTCGTCAGAATGCGAGGTTTCACGACGATTCAGGCTTCCGCGGTCGCCTCGGCGGCTCGTTGCTCGAACCCTGCCAGCGCGATGCAGATCGCGATCCCTTCGGCAGCGGCCTCGACGTCGCGCAGCGCCGGGAATGTGGGTGCGAGGCGCAAATTGGAATTGTCGGGATCGCGCCCTTGAGGCCAGGTGGCGCCCGCCGGTGTGAGGGCGAGGCCTGCCGCCTTGGCGAGGTCGACGACACGCGCCGCCGTTCCGGGCAGGGCGTCGACGCTGATGAAATAGCCACCGTCGGGCCGCGACCAGCGCGCCAGGTCGGTGCCGCCGAGCCGCCGCTCGAGAGCAGCGAGCACCGCCTCGAACTTCGGTGCGATCAGAACGCGATGACGATCCATATGGGCGCGCAGCCCCCCGGCGTCGCGTAGGAAGCGCAGGTGGCGGAGCTGATTCAGCTTGTCCGAGCCGATGGTGCGACGTCCGGCCCGAGCCAGGTACCAGGCGACGTTGGCCGGTGAAGACGCGAAGAGGGCCACGCCGGCGCCCGCCAGCGTCACCTTGGAGGTCGAGGCGAAGCAGAAGGCCCGGTCCGCATGGCCGGCTTCACGAGCGAGATCGAGGATCGCGGCCAGCGGCGTCTGTCGCTCGGTCAAGTGGTGCACCGCGTAGGCGTCGTCCCAGAACAGCCGGAAGTCGGGCGCCCCTGTCGTCATCGTAGCCAAGCGGCGGACGGTCTCGTCCGAGTAGGTCTCGCCGGTCGGGTTCGAATAGCGCGGCACGCACCACATGCCCTTCACGGCCGGGTCGGCCGCCAGCGCCTCGACGGCGTCCATGTCGGGCCCCTGCCCGGTCAGCGGAACGGGGAGAAGGCGAAAGCCGAACTCCTCGGCGAGGCCGAAATGGCGGTCGTAGCCCGGCACCGGGCAGATGAAAGCCGGGGCGGTCTCGCGCGACCAGGGCCGCTCGGATCCCGGGACGCCCTTCAGCAACGCCCAGACGATGCAATCGTGCATCAGCGCCA
>JAYVMK010000658.1:0-5544 GCA_043758995.1 Lichenibacterium sp.
CCGGTCCGGCACCTTGAGATAGAAAGCGCAGCCGACATGGAGCGCTTCGAGATCCGACAGCCACGTGAAGGCGACGTGGTAATCCGTCGAAGCCCCCTCGACCGAAATGGAAATTTCGTCCTCGTCCTCCCGGTCGAACGACCATTCGCGCATTGCGGCGAGGCGCTCGACGACATCGACTGGATGTTCTGCGCGGGGAGGTTCGTAAGCGACAAGAAGCGACATGGGGGAGGTACTCATCGTGCTCTGGGTGGGGAACCGGAGCGAGTCGCGCCCGATACTCTCCCTGTTCGCCCGCCCACGCACGCGCCCGCTTGGCAGGCGCTTGAGACAGACCGACGAATCACCCTTCGACGACTATAGCTCTCGGACTCGACGGAAAGAACCTGCCACGCCTAGCTTCAACGCCAGTTCGTTATGGAAAACCGAAGATGGGTTGTGGAGAAAGCCGAGCATTGCAGGGCTTGCTCTCAAACTGAACTTACGGGCACGGCCTAGGCTACGACCGTAATGTGCCGAAGTCAGAAACACACATCGATGCATTGTCGCATCACGACCCTGACGGGGGAGCGCGCAAAATACGGCCCTCACCCTCACCGAACTTGGAATCCTCGCAGCTGTGGCGATCGTCGAGTCACTCGCCGACGGCGACCGCCCATGATCTGCCGGTTCGGGCTGAACTCTCAGGCGCGAATAGCCTGGGATCCGGTCGACCGACGGTGCGATTTCCGATCGAAGAACAGGACCTGACTGATCACGGCGCGCAGCGTCTCGACCGAGAACGGCTTGGCAATGAGGAAGGCCGGTTCGGGAGGAGCGCCGGTCAGGAACCGCTCCGGATAGGCGGTGATGAAAATGACCGGGACCTCGAAGGCGCCCAGAATCTCGTTGACTGCCTCGAGGCCGGACGACCCATCTGCCAGTTGAATATCGGCCAGGATCAACCCGGGGCGATGATGCTGGACGGCTTTCAGCGCCTCGCGATGTGTCCGGGCGACATCGACGACCTTATGGCCCAGATCCTCGACAACGTTCTGCAGGTCGAGAGCGATCAGCGGCTCGTCTTCGATGATCAGCACGTCGGTAGAGATCTGCAGGGCGATCTCGGCATTTGCGGCTTCGAGGAGTTGCCGCGCCTCGTCGACCGTGCTTTCGAGAGTTCGAGCGACCTCTTGGATGTCGAACCCTTCGAGGGCCGTCAGCAGCAGCGCCACGCGAGGCATCGTCGAAATGGCTTCGAGCCGCCGGGTCGTCCCGATCTCGTCCGCCGAGGTCAGGGCGGGATCGCTAACCGTATTGACGGCGACGGAGCGCCAGAGGTTCAGAAACAACTTATAAAGGTTACAGCGGACGTCGGATCCGGTGTCCAAATTGCTTGGGTCGGCCACGATGGCCTCGAGTGTCTCGACCACATAGGCGTCGCCGCTCTTCTGGCTGCCGGTCAGGGCTCGCGCAAAGCGCCGCAGCTGAGGGAGATGCGGAGCGATAGCCTGTGAAATCGACATTCTAACCTCAGTCCAAGGGCGTGGATTGCACAGCACGCCGCCATAAAACGCTCTTGATGGAAATTAGTTTCCATCTTTGGAACAATTATTTCGGTGCGGCGTTCTCGAACCGCGACGGCCGCATCGGACCCTCGGGTCCGCGGCCTTTCCGGCGGTGGCGAGACTAGTCTGCGACTTCGCCGATCGCAAGCCGCGGCACCATGTGGGCGAGGGCGAGTGAACCGACGATGAATCCTGATGACGAGAAGAAGCTTACCTCGGCGACCGACCCGGCTGCCACGACGTCCGACAGCGACGGTGCGTTGACACAGGCGGAAGTCGACGCTGCAGGGGAGAGTGACATCGCCCGACCCGGAACGACCGACGTGCAGGCCTACATCGGCCGCCAGCTCCGGGCCGTTTACGACGACGTCGTCAAGCAGCCGATCCCGGATCGCTTCCTCGCCTTGATGAAACAGCTCGAAGAGCAGGATCCCCAGAAATAGGATCTCTTATCCGCCGGCGGCGCGGCATGCCTGCGTGATCGCGTCGAGGTGACGCTGTTCCAGGGTCAGGGATCGACCCTCCCGCGAAGCGCCTTCCACGGCCAACCGCTCAGCAGCGCAGTCGCAGGCCGTCTGGCAGAGGCGCGGCGCTGCTCCAGTGGCGGCACAATCGGATCGACACTGGAGTGTGAACGGGTCGGAGCTTACGGCAGGCCTGTCGAAAGGGAGCGAGGCAAGCAGCAGGACTCCGTAGAGGAGGGGTTGGTGGGCCAGATAGATGGCAAGGCTGTGTTGTCCCAGCCAGCGAAGGCCAGCCGTTCCAGCCGAACGTTTACCGCCGAGGGCGGGGCGCCGCAGTATAGCCTCCCCAAGGACCGAACCGATCAGCACGGCGGCCAGCCAGGGTAGCAGCGGCCGAAAGTCCAGGGTCGGCGGAGGCGTCGGACCCAGCCCCAGGAGGGCGAAAGGCCAGTCGCCCAAGCTTGACGATCGCCAGAGGGTTGGAACCAGGACCGCCAGAGCGGCCGAGCCCAGCCTGACCGGCGCAGGCCAGCGCAGCATCAGCAGGACAATGGCGTTGGATGCCGCGAGACATTGCAGGATGCCGAAGAGGATCGGCTCACCCGGCGCGAACCAAAGGCTCACCGCCGTTACGGCTGCGCCCGCCAGCACGAGAGTGCCGAGCCGGCGCAACGCGGCGACCAGCCCTTTCGGCTGCGCCAGTATCAGCGACACACCCGACAGCACCAGAAACGTCGCCGCGACGCTGTCGCCGAAGACCGTCCAGATGAGCGAGCCGTTCGGGTTCGTCACCGGCCACCCGAGCGCCGCGAGATCCCATTCGACGTGATAGGCCACCATGCCGCAGAGCGCTGCGCCTCTCAGGGCGTCGAGTCGACCGAACCGCGCCGTCTGGTGGGGCGCCGGGGCGCGATCAGCCATGTTTCCTCCACACGCGACGCGCAAAGACGCGCCTCGTAGCAGGTTCGGCGAGGTTTCGCCGTTGCGTCGGCGCTGATGCGCGTCGATCCGGTGGAAGGACAGGGGCCCGATGAGGCGTTGGTCGGTGATTGTGGGCGTGATCGTGGTGCTGGTCGTGGGCTACTGGTCCTGGCCATTGGTGGGGGCTGCCCAACTCGCCAGCTCCGCTCGGAACGGCGATGCCGGCGAGGTTTTCGATCGCGTGGACGTCGACGGGCTGCGTCGGTCTCTTGCCCGCCAAATCGCCGCCGCCTACCTCGACGTCACCGGCAAGGGCAAGAAGATGGGCTCCTTCGAGCGGAGCATCGCGGGTGCCGCCGTGACCACGGTCGCGGACCCGTATGTGGCGCAGTTGCTCACGCCCGAGAACGTGATGGCGCTGTTGTCGAAGGGTCACGTCAACGAAGTGAGCCTCGGCGGCAAGACCGTCGCCGTGAAGGGCGACCTTCCGGACTTCACGACGCTCCTCGACGGCCATCTGCTCTCGGCCATCACGGGGTCCTATTTCGACCAGCCCAAGGATTTCGTCATCCCGGTCGAAGGTGTGCACGGGACCGACGACCAGTATGGCGTCCACATGCATCTCGTCGGTCTCACCTGGAAGCTCGGCGGCCTCGACCTTCCGGCACCGCTGGTCGAGCAGATGGCTCGCTCCATTCTCGCCGGGCAAACGCCGTCTACTCCCTAAGCTGCGGAGGGAGTTGTCGAAAGCCCGTCTCGCTGCCTGGCTCGCTCGCCATCGGTGCTGCCGCGTCAGGTCCGGGAGGAAGCATCGTCGATCGGCGGCATGCGGATCTGCCGCCAAGCCCAGGCTGCGAAGACGCCGAGGAGACCCAGCGCAAGCCCGAACCATGTCAAGGCGTAGGATAGGTGGCTGTTCGGGAAATCCAGCACGGTCTCGCCACCCTGGGGCAGCCCGCCCGGCGCCTGTCCGGCATCCTGGTCGATGACAAACGGTGCGGCATCCGCGATGCGGAAGAACGCCGCCATGGCGGCGGGGTCCACGGTGAACCATTGGTTCCTTGCCGTATCGTCGGCCGGCGTAAAGGCGTTGCGCGCTTGCGGCGAGCGCATCAGGCCCGTGATGGTCGTGTCGTCCGCAATCTGACCAGCCGCCCGGGTCGCGGGATCGATCCTGTCGTTCGGCACGAATCCCCGGTTGACCAGGACAGTGCCGCCACCGTCGAGGTGGAACGGTGCCACCACGAGGTCGCCGAGACCATGAAACGGCCCTCGGGCCGTGATGAGCGGCCGGTACACGTGGGCTTCGTCCGCATGATCGAAGCGACCCGTAGCGATGACGCGCCGGTATTCGTAGAGGTCGGGCGTCAGCGAAGCCCAGTCGTGGCGCTGAGGCAACGGAACGGGCGAGGCAACAGTGCGCTCCGACACGGTCCGGATCAGTGCTTCCTTCCACGCCAGGCGCTGCAACTGCCAGAAGCCGAGGCTGATCAGTCCAGTTGCGACCACCAGGGTCACGATGGCGGGCGGTACCAGCGTGAACCAGCGGGCGCTGAAACGTTCCGGCCCGGGGGACCCATCGTACTCAGGGGCAGTCAAGGGGCGAGCCGGCCCTGTTCCGCCTTGTTGCGATATTGCAAGCCGATCATCAGGCCCTTGATGGGACGAAGGCTCCCGAGACAGAGGATGAGCACCAGCGGCAGCAGGATGAGCATGAGAAGCCAGATGGGCGGCTCGTAGGCAGCGTCGATGATCAGCGCCAGTCCAATCACCACGATCAGCGCGCCGAAGGACACGAAGACCGCCGGGCCGTCGCCGGTGTCGGAAAATCCATAGTCCAGCCCGCAGACCGTGCAGCGCGGGGCAACGTCGATGAAGCCGCGAAAGAGGCGTCCCTGGCCGCAATGCGGGCATCGCCCCGCGAGAGCGGCCGATATGGGCGAGACGGGTGGAAAGTCGCTCATCGCCATGCCGGAGGCCGCTCCAGACTCAAAAGACGTGAAGCGGTCGCCAAGCTGGGCAGCGAGGCCGGCGCCGTCAGCCGGCCGCTCCCGTGGTGGCGACGCCCCACGATCCCCAGACATAGATGGCGACGAAGAGGAACAGCCACACCACATCGACGAAGTGCCAGTACCAGGCGGCGAACTCGAAGCCGAGGTGGCGGCGGGGAGTATATTGTCCCGCCTTGGCGCGCATCAGGCAGATCGCCAGGAAGATCGTACCGATGATGACGTGAAATCCGTGGAAGCCCGTCGCCATGAAGAAGGTCGAGCCATAGACGTTGTTGTGGAAGGCGAACGGCGCTTCCCTGTATTCGTGCACCTGTACGGCAGTGAAAAGCAGGCCGAGCAGCACCGTCAGCAGAAGCGCCTTCTTCACGGCAGGGCGATCGCCGAGCAGCATGGCGTGGTGCGCCCAGGTGATCGTGGTGCCGGAGGTCAGCAGGATCAGCGTGTTGAACAGGGGCAGGTGGAAGGCGTCGATCGTCGCCACGCCCTTGGGGGGCCAATGACCACCGGTGAAGTCCGCCCGCAGGTATTCGCGCGCGAAGCCGGGGAACAGGCTGACGTCGAAATAGGCCCAGAACCAGGCGACGAAGAACATCACCTCGG
>JAYVMK010000659.1:0-4906 GCA_043758995.1 Lichenibacterium sp.
GCGGCGGCTCCCGCCCGCGCTCTATCGCTCCCGCCCTGTCGTGATTGTCACAGATGCTGCATCGTTAGAGACCGTCCCCCGATGGGTCAATCGGGCGCGCGGTCCGCCAGTGTCGCCGACGCCTGAGGTCTCCCATGCGCGAACAGCTTCCCACCCTGATGAAGGAGGCCATGAAGGCCGGCGACAAGCAGCGCCTCGGCGCCATCCGCCTGATCCAGGCTGCCATGAAGGATCGCGAGATTGAAGCACGGGGCCTTGGCAAGGAGATGACGGCGGAGGACGAGCAGGCGGTGCTGCGCAAGATGCTGAAACAGCGCCAGGATTCCATCGTCGCCTACGAGGGGGCCGGACGCGAGGAACTCGCCGCTCAGGAACGCGCCGAGGTCGCGGTGCTGCAGGAATTCCTGCCCCAGCAGATGGACGAGGCCGGAACCCGCGCCGCCATCGCGGACGCCATCACCGAGACGGGCGCCGCCGGCCCCAAGGACATGGGCAAGGTGATCGCCGCCGTGAAGGCGAAACATGCCGGTCAGATCGACTTCGGCAAGGCCAGCGGCATCGTCAAGGAGATGCTGGCGAAGCTGGGCTGACGGTTTTCCCCTCCTCCCGCCGGGCGGAAGAGGGGGAATTCGCTTGACGCTCGCCGCCCGCCGCCCGAGTCATCGTTCATGCCGGTCCGCCGCCTCGACCCCATCCTGATCGACCGCATCGCCGCCGGCGAGGTCGTGGAACGGCCTGCGTCGGCCATCAAGGAACTGGTCGAGAATGCCATCGACGCCGGGGCGCGCCGCATCGCGGTTCGCATCGAATCCGCCGGGCGGGCGCTGATCCGCGTCACCGACGATGGTTGCGGCATGGATTCCGCCGATCTGGCGCTGGCCATCGAGCGCCACGCCACGTCGAAGCTCCCCGACGGCGACCTCCTCGACATCGCGACGCTCGGCTTTCGCGGCGAGGCCCTGCCCTCTATCGGTTCGGTGGCACGGCTCGACATCGTGAGCCGTACCGCGTCGGGCACCTGCGCCCACGGCGTCACGGTCGATGCCGGCCTCGCCTCGCCGGTGCGGCCGGCCTCCCGCGGCCCCGGCACCACCGTCGAGGTACGCGACCTCTTCGCCGCCACGCCGGCGCGGCTGAAGTTCCTGAAGAGCGATCGCGCCGAAGCTTCGGCGGTGGCCGACGCGCTGCGCCGCCTCGCTATGGCCAATCCCGCCGTGCATCTCTCGCTCGAAGGCACACCGGCCGTCGGCTTCGACTATCTCGCCTGTGCCGAGGACGAGGAAGGGCAGCTCACGCGCGTGTCGCAGATCGTCGGCGGAGATTTCGTCGACAATGCCCTGCCGATCCGCGCCGAGCGCGAGGGCCCCGATCGCGAGAGCGTCGGCCTGTCGGGTTTCATCGGCCTGCCGACCTTTCATCGCGGCACGCGCGACGGCCAGTATCTCTTCGTCAACGGGCGTCCCGTCCGCGACAAGTTGCTGACTTCGGCGCTCTATGCCGGCTACATGGATTACGTGCCGCAGGGCCGCTTTCCCGTCGTGGCACTGTTCCTCCGTTGCGGATCGCGCGCCGTCGACGTCAACGTCCATCCCGCCAAGGCCGAGGTGCGGTTTCGCGATTCGACCCTCGTGCGCGGCCTCGTGGTCTCGGCCCTTCGCGACGCGCTTTCGGGTGCGCTGCATCGTGCCTCGACCACCGGCGGCACGCGGACGCTCGACGCCATCGGGGGCCGGAGCTTCGGCCATGGCTATCAGGCTCCGGCGCGCCCGGAAGGCGGCTGGGACCCGCGGCGATCGCCCGGCGCGCCCGAGGCCTTCGCCGGCCCGCGGCCTGTCTCCGGTGGCTTCGACGAGAGCCCGCAGGCGAAGTTCCTCTCCGAACCCTCGGCCGATGTCCGCGTCGCCGAGCCGGCGGCCGAGGTCGCGGTGGCCGACGAAGACGCGCCGCTCGGCGCCGCCCGCAGCCAGTTTCACGAAACCTACATTCTGGCGCAGACGCGCGACGGCATCGTCATCGTCGACCAGCACGCCGCTCACGAGCGCCTCGTCTACGAGCGCATGAAGCGGTCGCGCCTGGAGGGCGGCATTGCCCGTCAAATGATGCTGATCCCGACCATCGTCGACCTCGCCGCCGATGCGGCGGCGCTGCTGCTCGACGAAGCCCAGAGTCTTGCGGCGCTGGGGCTCGGCATCGAGGCTTTCGGGCCGGGGGCCGTGGCGGTGACGGAGGTTCCCTCCGCCATCGGCCAGGGCGATATCACGCGTCTCGTGCGCGATCTCGCCGACGTCATCAAGGAGGACGGCGCCGCCGTGCCGCTCGAGCGCCGCCTCGACCACTACCTCGCCACCATGGCCTGCCATCATTCGGTCCGCGCCGGTCGGCGGCTGCTCCCCGACGAAATGAATGCCCTGCTGCGCGAAATGGAACGCACGCCCGGCGCCGGCCAGTGCAACCATGGCCGCCCGACCTACGTCGAACTGAAGCTCTCCGACATCGAGCGGCTGTTCGGGCGGCGTTAGGGAACGCCTCCTTCTGCTGTGATGGCCGGGGTTGTCCTGGTCACTCGCGCCGGAACCGACAGATCACCGCGGGGTTCGCGTCCAGCGCTATCGGCGGCGGGGCTGACCGGCAAAAGTCCGGCCAGAACGGAGTGCGAGAGGGCTCCGCCGTCTGGCCAAGGGAATCCAATAGGCGTAATCACAGGCGATGCCCGATCCGACCGCGTTGGTGTCATGAACCGTCAAGAGCGCCGCCCCATCGCTGCCGCCGAAGCCGAGCTCGACTTTGGCGACGGCGAGTTCCGCGTGATCCGACCCGGCAGCTTCGTGCGCTGCGCCGTCACCGGAACACCGATCCCGCTCGACGAGCTCCGATACTGGAACGTCGCCCTGCAGGAGGCCTATGCCTCGCCGCAAGCGAAACTCACCCGGCTCGGCGTCGCCCCGAAGCCCTGATCCCGCGTCGGATCAAGGCCGCGAGACGACCCCGCCGAGCCGCTCCGCCAGGGTTTCGGGATCGTCGAATTCCAGCCTGATGGGAAGGACCTCGGCGGGAAAGTCTCGCGGCAGGCGGACGCGATCCTTTTCGGTCGTCAGCAGCGTGGCGCTGGCCGCCCTGGCGGCGGCGAGGAGCCTGTCGCGGTCCCATGCGCCGAAGGCATGATGGTCGGGGAAAGCGAACGTCTCGGCGACCTCGAGACCCGCCTCCGCCAGTGTCGCGAAAAACTTGCCCGGGCGGCCGATGCCCGAGAAGGCGACGAGCCGACGCCCAGCGAGGCGGCTGAGCGCCCGGGGTTCGGGCGCGATCACGGCGCGGAGCACCACCTTCGACCGCGCCGCCGCGTGGACCGCCACGGCGTCGCCCGCGGCCCCAGGCCCCACCACGACGACGAGATCGACCGCGGGCCATTGCTGACGCAACGGTGCCCGGAGCGGGCCGGCCGGCAGGCACAGTCCATTGCCGATGCCGACAGCGCCGTCGACCACCGCCAGGGAGAGATCCTTGGCGAGCGACGGATTCTGCAGCCCATCGTCCATGAGGATGATGGTCGCGCCCGCCGCCACGGCGGCACGGGCGGCGGCGGCACGGTCGCGCGCCACGAAACACGGGGCCAGGCGCGCCAGGAGCAAAGGTTCGTCGCCGACCTCCGAGGCGCGATGGCGCTCGGGATCGACGCGAAGCACTGCCGCCGAGGGCGTGCCGCCATAGCCTCGCGACACGAAGGCGGGCTCCTGGCCGGCCGCGATCAGCTGGCGGGCGAGTTCGAGGACCGTCGGCGTCTTGCCGGCTCCGCCGACCACGAGATTACCCACACAGACGACCGGCACTCCGACGCTGGCGCCGCGCCGCGTCATGCGACGCCCCGTCAGCGCGCCATAGACCGCACCGGCTGGCGACAGAGCGAGGGCCAGCGGCCCCGGACGGGTCCTCCACCAGAAGGTCGGAGCCGCCGGCCGCCTCACGCCGCCGACGCCAGATAGGGGGCGAGCGCCGCCATGGTGCGGTCGGTCGCGCCGCCCTGCCCCTCGACGACGTCGGAGGCCGCCCGCGCCATGGTGCGGAGCCGCGCCGGATCGGCGAGCAGCGTCGCCACGGCTTCGGCGAGGTGCGTCGCATCCTCGACCTGCGCAGCACCGCCGGCTTGATCGAGCGCCGGATAGACGTCGGTGAAATTCTGCGTATGCGGCCCGTGCAGCACCGCGCAGCCGAGACGCGCCGGCTCGATCGGGTTCTGTCCGCCGCCCGGCGGCAGCAGGGAGTTGCCGACGAAGACGAGATCGGCCGCCTGGTACCAGAGCCCGAGTTCGCCGAGCGTGTCGGCGACATAGAGCGCGATTCCGGCATGGAGCGTGTCGCCGCGCGAGCGCAGGGCCACCGCGATACCCCGCCGCTGTGCCTCGGCCAGGATCGCGGCGCCCCGGTTCGGCTGGCGCGGCGCCACGACGGTCAGCGCCTCCGGAACGTCCCGGCACAAAGCCAAATGAGCGTCGAGGAGGTCCTTCTCCTCGTCGGCATGGGTCGAGGCAGCGATCCAGAGTGGCCGCGAACCGACGGCGGCGAGGAAGCTCGCCACGGCATCGGGGTCGGCGCCGGGCGCCGGCACGTCGTATTTGAGAAGGCCCGCCACGGCGACGCGTCCCGCGCCAAGCCCGCGGTAGCGCGCCGCATCGGCCTCCGTCTGGCAGAGGCAGAGCGCGGTGCGGCCGAGCAGCGCTCCGATGAACCCCGGCGCCTTGGCCCAGCGCCGCGCCGAACGCTCCGACATGCGGGCATTGACCAGTGCCAGCGGCACGGCGGCGCGATGCAGAGCGTCGACGAGATTGGGCCAGAGCTCGGACTCGGCCAGTACGGCGAGGTTCGGCCGCCAGTGGGCGAGGAAGCGCCGCACGGCTCCCGGCAGATCAAG
>JAYVMK010000660.1:0-4208 GCA_043758995.1 Lichenibacterium sp.
GCGATTCGGCCGGAGCCTCATCGCACTGGCGCGCCGTCGCGAGCATCACCGTCGGGACTGAGGTGGCACCCTTGCGACCGGGCGTGTTGCCGCCCGTGAGCGCGCTGGTCCTACACCAAAGCGGCGAGATTGGGAACCCCGGGTGGTGCGGTGCAACCATCAAGGACGATGTCTCCGCCCTCCGTGGCCAATGCGCCCCCACGATAGATCATGCCGCTTGATCGTCGGATCCTATCGCGCTGGCCAGCGGCCTTGTAAGCCCGGTCACGGCGCTCATTCCGCCGCCCAGGCCATTGCGACGATCGAGGCTCCGAGACGGCCGATCTGCGCGCGCCGGTCTCGCACCGCGGCCCGGAGTTGATCCAACGCCATGCCGAAGATCGTGAGGCGCCGGTCCTCGCTGCTGACGGAGGTCGCGGATCGGAGGGCCTCGGCCATCAACCCGTCGGCCTCCATCTGCAGGGCGTCGAGAGCCTCATGGGTCGGTGCGGATCTCGCGGTCCCCATCATCTCGATGAGCCGGCCGACGCCGGTCTCGAGAGAAGCGGTGCGTCGGCTCTGGATGCGCCCGATCACGGCCGTGGCACCCGAGGCCAGAACGCCGAGCAACATGGCGCCGATGTAGATGAAGTCGCTGTATTTATCGAAGAAGGTCTGCTCGTCGTCGTCGATATAGGCGGCCGATCCGGCATGGGCGGGCAGCGCCAGACCCTTGTCGGTCGACGGCGCCTCGATGCCCCGTGCGATGGGGGCCGAGGCCGCGATCTGCATCTTCTCGGTCAGGAAGAAGCGCGTCAGGTCGGCGATGAGATCCTGCGAGACCTTCTCGTTGGCGACGAGGCGGTGGGTGATGCTGAGCGTGTCGTATTCATCGGCGGGGCGCGGCGGCTTACCCCCGAAGGCGCCGCGCACGACTTCGAGCTTCTCGAATCCCGGCGAGCGCTGTGCGATGGCTTCGGCTTCGGCGATCGGCACCAGAGTCGGGGGACCTTCGCCACCGGCCGCCACATCGCGCACGATCTCGCGCAGTCGAGGACTGGAAATAAGGTCGACGGCCAGGACGGCGTCGACCGCTTTGCTCTTGATCGCATCGGCCACGGCTGCGGGCGCGAGGTCCAGGCTTTCCACGGTGTCGGGGCGAATGTCGTACTGGGCCAGCGCCGTCGTCAGCAGGGCCTCGTTGCCTGGCCCCCGGTGCACGATGCCGACCTTGTGCCCTGCGAGATCGGCGATCTCGTGGATGTCGCCGCCGCCCGGGGCGACCAGAAGAGCCGCATCTCGGTGCAGGATCACGACCGTCTGAGCATTCTCGGGCAACGCCACATCGGTGCGGATGACGGCGAGATCGGCTTTGTCGGCATCGACCGTAGCGGCCGCGGCCGCCGGGCCATCGACCGGCACGATCCGCAACCGCACGCTGTTCTTGCCGAATTTGAGAAGCTTGGACGCCGTGGCGATCAGGGCGAAGTCTTCCGCATCGGCTTTGGGGATCGCGACCGTCAGCCGTGTCGGGTTTTCGTACCACAGCGTGGCGACACCGACGAGAAGGAACGCCAAAGCGACGACGCCCACCGCCAATATCGTCAAGGAACGCTGCATAGGCCCGGATCCATCAGGGCCTCGAGGGCCCACGCCACACCATGAGACGACGGTCTCTGGACCATTGTGTGGCGCGGAAACGCCACGGCGAGGGTCTTGGCGACGCATCGTCGTCGCCGGAGCCTCGCTCTGACCGCCGTCAGGCGGCGGTGGAGATCTTCTGGAACAGGTAGAAACCGTTCATCCGCACCGATTGATGCGCAACGGAGCCCTGGAAACCGGGCAGGGGGCGTCGCTCCGGATGCTGGCCGCTGAAATCCCACTCTCCCGAGAACAGGAAATTCGGCACCGCCGTATCGACCGGCACGGCACACCAGATCTCGGCTTCCTCGCGGCGCTTGAACATGTTCCAGACGTGAGGCTCGGACTGTGTCCTCATGGGTACGGTCACTCCTCTTGACGAACCGGCGCGCCGGAACGAAGCCACATCGCCCCCGACCACCTGCGACGAGCAGGGCTCAGGACGATGAACGCACGATGATCGCGTTCGGTTACGGCCGATTCGGGGCCGACCCGAAAATCGGAACGCTTCCAATTCGCCTAGTCGCCTGCTACGTCAGCCGCATGACGACGCGGGCGCGGATCACCAGCATTACCGGCCCGTGCGGCGCTTGAGCACGCTCGCACCGCACGGGACCTTCCGGTCGCTCCGGTGACCGGCCCATCCCCGTCGATCCTGTCGCGGTGCGCATCGTCCGCCGCCAGCTCTCTGGTTTTTCGATCATGACCGATGCCGCCAAGCCCGCCGCCGAACCGGCCGGGAGCGACTATGCCGAAACGCTGTTTCTACCGCAGACGGATTTTCCGATGCGCGCCGGTCTGCCCGCCAAGGAGCCGGACCTCCTGAACCGCTGGGCCGAGACCGATCTCTATGGCGCCTTGCGTCGTCAGAGCGCCGGCCGCCCGAAGTTCGTGCTGCATGACGGCCCTCCCTATGCCAACGGCAACATCCACATCGGCCACGCGCTGAACAAGATCCTCAAGGATCTCGTGACCAAATCGCAGCAGATGCTGGGGCGCGATTCCAACTATGTGCCGGGCTGGGACTGCCACGGCCTGCCGATCGAATGGAAGATCGAGGAGGAGTATCGCTCGAAGGGCCGCAACAAGGACGACGTGCCGGTGGTGGAGTTCCGCCGCCAGTGCCGCGCCTTCGCGCAAGGCTGGCTCGACGTCCAACGCGAGGAGTTCAAGCGGCTCGGCATCGTCGGCGACTGGGCGCACCCCTATGCCACGATGGCGTTCAACGCCGAAGCCGCGATCGCTCGCGAGATCATGAAATTCGCCCGCAACGGGCTCCTCTATCGCGGCTCGAAGCCCGTCATGTGGAGCGTGGTCGAGAAGACCGCGCTGGCCGAGGCGGAGGTCGAATACGAGGATTACACCAGCGACACGGTCTTCGCAGCGTTTCCCTGCCAGGTCGTGCCGACGGAAGGCGCGGTGCTGGATCAGCGCGCCGCCGCCTGGAACGCGCTGGCGTTCCGCCACGAGGCCTCGGGCGAGATGATGCCGGCCCGCGTCGTCATCTGGACCACCACGCCCTGGACCATGCCGGGCAACCGCGCCGTCGCCTTCTCGCCCAAGGTCAGCTACGGGCTCTACCGCGTCACGGCCGCCGCCGGAGACAATTGGGCCAAGGTCGGCCAGCGCTACCTGCTCGCCGATTCGCTGGCGGAGGGCGTGTTCAAGGCGGCACGTGTCGAAGCCTACGAGCGGCTCGGCGACGTCTCGGCCGATGCGCTATCGGTCGGGCAATTGGCCCATCCCTTGGCCGCCACCATGCCAGGCTACAGTTTCGGTGTACCGCTGCTCGCCGGCGATCACGTCACCGACGAGGCGGGCACCGGCTTCGTCCACACGGCGCCGGGCCATGGTCGCGAGGATTTCGATCTCTGGCTCGCCTCGACCCGGAGCCTGCAGGCGCGCGACATCGAGACTCGCATTCCCTACACGGTCGACGCCGACGGCTTCTATACAGGTGATGCGCCCGGATTCGAGGGCAAGCGCGTGCTCACCGACAAGGGTGCCAAGGGCGACGCCAACGACGCCATCTTCGCCGCTCTGCTCGAGGCCGGCACCCTGGTGGCGCGCGGCCGGCTGAAACATTCCTATCCGCACTCCTGGCGCTCGAAGAAGCCCGTCATCTTTCGCAACACGCCGCAATGGTTCATCGCCATGGACCAACGGTTCGCGGTGCCCGGCGCGCCTGTTCCTTCGGCCGCGCCGCAGGGCGCCAATGCGCCCGGCACGCTGCGCGGCGTGGCGCTGCAGGCGATCGCCGAAACCCGCTGGGTGCCGGCCGCCGGCGAGAATCGCATCACCGGCATGATCGCCAACCGGCCCGATTGGGTCGTGTCGCGCCAGCGCGCCTGGGGCGTGCCCATCGCCATCTTCGTGCGCGACCAAGCCGATGGCACGGCCGAGATCCTGCGCGACGACGCCGTCGACGCTCGCGTGATCGCGGCGTTCGAGGCCGAAGGCGCCGATGCCTGGTATCAGGACGGCGCGACCGAGCGCTTCCTCGCCGGCCGCGAGGCCGAGGGTTGGCGCAAGGTCGACGACATCCTCGACGTCTGGTTCGATTCGGGTTCGACCCACACGTTCACGCT
>JAYVMK010000661.1:0-9002 GCA_043758995.1 Lichenibacterium sp.
CGAAGCCTGCGATATCCTCGAGCCTGCCGTCCCAGAAACCCGCGCCGTCCCGAAGGCTGGGCGGCAGATGCTGCGCTGCCAGGATTTCCGGATGGACCCGGGTGACCAGCACTTCCTCGTAGTGCGAGCGGTTGAAGATCCCGATCATGCCGCGCGCCGGCGCGTTCCGGTGGATGCGCCAAAGGAAGTCGTGGGCGAGATCCTCCGGCCCGGGCTGCTTGAAGGACGTGACCACGACCCCTTGCGGGTTCACGCCGGTCATCACGTGTTTGATCGTCGAATCCTTGCCGGCCGCGTCCATGGCCTGGAACACGATGAGCAGGGACCATGTGGCATTGGCGTAGAGCCGCTCCTGGAGCTCAGAGAGCTCTTTGACGCCGTGTTCCAGCAGGGCGGCGGCATGCTGTTTGTCAATGAGGTCCGGCACGGGATTGCGGGTGTCGAAGGACTTGAGCTTGAGATGCTTGCCCGAGGTGACGCGGAAACGGTCGAGAAGATGGCGCATCGCCTTGCGGTCGAGATGCGGCGCGTCGTCGTCTTTGTCCTGCGTCATCGTAAGTCCTTGTCCTGTCATCGCCGGGGAGGAACGCATATGGCGCGGAGCCGTTCAATGTCCGCGCACCGGCTTCACCGTTCAGGTCCGCTTCGCCGGGCACGGCCGCTCGCCGTAGCTCTGTCTCCTGGCCCTATCGGCGACGGCCTCGCCCGACTATAGGCTGCCTCAGGCGGCACCTAGGCCGCCGACGAGGACGATTCCGTGCCGGACGACTATTCCTCCTCCCCCACGGCGGCAGAGCTCCTCGACCGGATCTCCGCCGGGACGGCGCTCATCGGCATCGTGGGTCTTGGCTACGTGGGGCTGCCTTTGGCGCTGGCGGCAGCCCGCGCCGGGCTTCCGGTGCTGGGCTTCGACATCGACGAGCCGCGGGTGGCGCAATTCAACGCCGGCACGAGCTTCATCAGCCATATCCCGACGGAGGCGCTCCACGCCGCGGCCCTCGCAGGCCGCTTCGAAGCCACGGCGGATTTCTCCCGGCTCGACGAGCCCGACGCCATCCTGATCTGCGTGCCGACGCCGCTGACCCGCCAGCGCGAGCCCGACATGAGTTTTATCGAGAGCACGGCGCGGTCCATCGCGGCGCGCCTGCGCCCCGGTCAGATCGTGGTGCTCGAATCGACGACATGGCCCGGCACGACCGACGAAGTGATGCGGCCCATCCTCGAAGCCGGCGGCCTCAAGAGCGGCATCGACTTCTTCCTCGCCTATTCGCCCGAGCGGGAAGACCCCGGCAACGGCGGTTTCGAGACCGCCACCATCCCCAAGGTGGTGGGGGGAGACGGCGCCGACGCGCTGCGCATCGCCGACACCCTCTACGGCCGCTTGGTCGTCCGCACCGTGCCGGTTTCCTCCGCCCGGACAGCCGAGGCGGTGAAGCTCACGGAGAACATCTTCCGCTCGGTCAACATCGCCCTCGTGAACGAGCTGAAGCTCATCTACGACGCCATGGGAATCGACGTCTGGGAGGTCATCGAGGCCGCAAAGACGAAGCCCTTCGGCTTCATGCCCTTCTATCCGGGTCCCGGTCTCGGCGGTCATTGCGTGCCGATCGATCCCTTCTACCTCACCTGGAAAGCGCGGGAGTTCGATCGGCCGACGCGCTTCGTCGAACTCGCCGGCGAGATCAACACCGCGATGCCGGCCCATGTGGTCGACCGGCTGGCGCTGGCGCTCGATCGCCAGAGCGGCCGCGGCCTCAACGGCGCCCGCATCCTGGTGATCGGCGTCGCCTACAAGAAGAACATCGAGGACACGCGCGAGAGTCCGTCGTTGCGGCTCATGGAGCTCATCGAGGCGCGCGGTGCCGCCTGCGACTTCCACGATCCTCATGTGCCGGTGATTCCCCCGACGCGCGACCATGCCGCCCTGGCGGGCCGTCCGAGCCGGCCGCTCGATCCCGCAAGCGTCGCCGCCTATGACGCCGTGCTGATCGCCACCGACCACGACGGGATCGATTATGCGGCGCTGGCCGCAGCCGCACGGCTCGTCGTCGACACCCGCAACGCCATGGCGCGGGCGGGGGTGACGGGCCGGCAGATCGTCAAGGCGTAGAGCCGAGCCGCGGCGGTCCGACCCTTGCGGCCAGCGATTTCACTCCCGCTCCGATCCATCGCTGAAGTTGCCCTCCCGTCGGCGCGGCGGTATTCCGAGGCCGCATCGGCGCCGGATTGGCGCAGGGGGACGACCCCGGACGGTCGAGCGAGGTCTTATGCGCGGTATCATTCTGGCGGGCGGAAGCGGAACGCGACTGCATCCAATGACGCATGTGCTGTCGAAGCAGCTCCTGCCCATCTACGACAAGCCGATGATCTTCTATCCGCTGTCGACCCTGATGCTGGCCGGCATCCGCGAGATCCTGCTGATCTCGACCCCGCGCGACCTGCCGCTGTTCCGCGACCTGCTCGGTGACGGCTCGCAATGGGGTTTGAGCCTCAGCTACGCCGAACAGCCATCGCCGGACGGTCTGGCTCAGGCCTTCGTCATCGGCGCCGATTTCGTCGGCGACCAGCCCTCCTGCCTAATCCTAGGCGACAACGTCTTCTACGGCCACGGCCTGCCCGAGATGATGGGGTCCGCCTCCAGCCATACCGAAGGCGCCACCGTCTTCGCCTATCACGTGACCGACCCCGAGCGTTACGGCGTGGTGGACTTCGACGCGCAAGGCATCGCGGTGTCGATCGAGGAGAAGCCCCTCCATCCCAAGACCAGCTGGGCTGTGACGGGACTGTATTTCTACGACGCCGAAGTGGTCGAGCTCGCTCGCCACCTCAAGCCCTCGGCGCGCGGCGAACTCGAGATCACCGACCTCAACCGCATCTATCTCGAGCGCGGCACGCTGCGCGTGGAGCGGATGGGGCGGGGCTTTGCCTGGCTCGACACCGGGACACCCGATAGCCTTCTCGAAGCCGGCGAATTCGTCCGCGTCTTCGAGAAGCGCCAGGGCTTCCGCATCGCCTGCCCGGAGGAGATCGCGCTGTCCCAGGGTTGGATCGACGCGGCGCAATTCGTCCGCCAGGCCGAGAAGCTGCGCAAGAGCGAGTATGGCCAGTATCTGTTCAGGGTGCTGGCCGAGCGCGGCCCGGCCGAAGGTCCAAGCGCCTGAGCGGTTCAGCCACCCTGCCGGCGGGCTGGCACGCCGAGCCCGGCACGGTGCCGGCACCCGGTCTCGAGCCGCGGACGCTCCGGCACCCCGAGCCGCCTCTGCGTCTCGTGCATGCCTTCGACCCGCCCGGCGCCCTCGGCTGGCACGCGCTGACGCTGGTCTACGACGAACCCGGCATCGTCGACGCGCGCCTCCTCTTCACCTTCGACGACGGTACCGTGCTGCCCCAGCATCTCGCCAAGACGGGGCGCAACGCCTTCTTCGGCATGGTGCGCCCGGCTCGGCCGCTCCGCAGCCTTGCGGTGGCGGTATCGGGGTCCGCCCGGCTCGATACCCCGCGGCTCCTGGAGTTCCGCCCGGTGCCGCCTTGGGAACAACGGCGTGCCATGCTGCGCCGTGCCGTGACGGTGCTCCGCGGAGATCCGCGCTCCTTTCCCTGGCGCCTGGCGCGGTTCGCCGTCCAGATGAGCCGCCAGGGTCGCACCACGATCCCCTTGGCCACCGAGGCGCGCAGCCCGGAGGCTGCCTATGCGCTGTGGCGCGAACGGTTCGACGAGCGCCCCGAGGAGCAGTTCGCCCATCATCGCGAGCGGGTCGCCGCCCTGGTCCGCCGCCCCGTCTTCACCGTCATGGCAGGCCCGGATCTCGACGGGACCGCTTTGGAGTCCCTGCGGCTCAGCCTCGACGCGCAGATCGACGCCGACTGGGAGCTGCTGGTGCCCGACGGCAGCGGGACGCCGGACCGCCCCGGCTTGCGCCGCTACGACCCGCGCGACCCCGATGCCGCACTGGCGGTGGCACGCGGCACTCACGTGCTGTTGCCCCGCCCGGGCACGCGGTTCCGCCCGCAGGCGCTGGCGGTGCTGGCCCTGACCCTCGACCGGTTCCCCGATGCCACGATCGTCTATGCCGACGAAGATCGCATGGACGCGGCCGGCGTGCGGTCGGATCCGGTGTTCAAGCCGGCCTGGTCCCCTGCCCGGCTCCTGACCTCGAATTACATCGGGGATCCCTGCTGCATCGCTCTGCCGGCTCTGCGACGCGTCGGGCTCGCGGAAGCGGATGGAGCGGCCGAGTTCGGCGTCGCGGCCTGGCGTCACGACCTGATGCTGCGGCTCGGCGAGGGATTGCAGCCGCACGACGTCCTGCATGTCGCCCAGGTGCTGAGCCACGGCGCAGGCTCTGCGGCCCCGCCCGCCGCGGAGGAGCGCAAGGCCGCCATCCGGCGCTCCCTGGCGCGCCGCGGCGACGATGGGCGCGTCATGTCGGACCCGCGCTCCCCCGATCCGCGTGTCGCCTTTTCGCCCGACGACAAGCCTCTGGTCACCCTGATCATCCCGACGCGCGACCGCGCCGACCTGCTCCGCACCTCCGTCGGCACCATTCTCGCCAAGACCGGTTACCGGCGGTTCGAAATCGTGGTGGTCGACAATGGATCGGTCGAGGACGACACGTTCAAGCTCTTCGACAGCTGGGTCGGGGAAGCCCGGGTCAGAGTCTTGCGAGACCCCGGCCCCTTCAACTATGCGCGGCTCAACAATGTCGCGGCCGCCACCGCCAAAGGCACGTTGCTCGGTCTCGTCAACAACGATGTCGAAGCCACGGACGCCCATTGGCTGGAGGAGATGGTGGGCTGGGCCATGCAGCCCGGCATCGGCTGCGTCGGGGCGAAGCTCTGGTACCCCGACGGCCGACTCCAGCACGGCGGAGTCGTGGTGGGGGTGGCGGGTGCCGCCGGCCATCGCCACAAGCGGGCCGCCCGCGCCGATCGCGGCGCCCGCGACGACCTCGTCACCGTCAACGAGGTCTCGGCCGTGACGGCGGCCTGCCTCGTGGTCAAGACGTCCATCTACGACGAGGTGGGCGGCCTCGACGAGGCACGGTTCGCGGTGGGCTACAACGACGTCGACTTCTGCCTCAAGGTGGCCGAGGCGGGCTATCGCAATCTCTGGACGCCCTTTGCCGAGATGGTCCACCACGAAAGCCTGAGCCGCGGCCGGGACCTCCGCCCTCGCACGGCGGAACGGTTCAACCGCGAAGTGGCGGCGCTCAAGGAGAAATGGGGCGAGCGCCTGCTCGACGACCCCTATGGATCGCCGAATTTGACGGTGGATGCCGAGGACGGAACGATCCGCGTCCAGTGACGGTACGAGGCCATGGCTGATGCTCTACTTCGCCTACGGCTCCAATCTGGAACGCGCCGGTATGCTGTCCCGCTGCCCCGCAGCCGTTCCGCTCGGCCGAGCCGTATTGCGTGACTACGCGCTGACGTTCCGCCATTGGGCCGATATCCTCCCGGCTCCGGGCGCCCACGTGGCGGGCGGACTGTGGCGCATCACGCCGGACTGCGCGGCGGCGCTGGATGATTACGAGGATATCGGCTCGGGCCTCTATCGCCGCCTGCACCTCCTGGTCTTGCCGGAGGGCGCGGCCGAGACCGTCGAGGCCCTGGTCTACCAGATGAATGCCACGCACGAGGCCCCGCCCGAGCCCGCCTATCTGGCCACCATCCTCCGAGGCTGCCGCGACTTCGGCATCGACGAAGCGGCCGCATTGAACGCTGCCGCAGGCCCGCATCTATGAGGGATGCCTGCGCCTGCCGATCGCTCTATGTCGGTCCAGCCCGCCGGGCAGGCATCCCTGCCCCGCCACAACGGCATCCACGACCACGACGGCAAGAGAATGGTTGAGAGACAAACCCTGCTCGTCGCCGTGGACGCCAATGCGTTCGATCGCGACGGCTCGGCGCGGGATGCCCTGGTCGACGATGTGTGGGCCGAGATCGCGACCGGTCGGCTCCGCCTGTTTCTCCCCGCCGGCGTAGCCGAGGAAATGCGTCATCCGCGTGCGCCCGCCACCGTGCAGGCCCGCGCCGAGGAGGTCGCCGCCGTGGCGGTTCGACGGGAGCGCGCCTCGGCGCCTACGGCCCGCCAGCACATCGACCGCATCCGCCTGCGCGCCATGCTGCGGGGCGACGGCCGACCGGGCAAGCACGACGCCGACGCCTCTCACCTCTCGGAGGCGGCCGAGGCCGGCTGCGACGTCTTCCTGACGCGGGACGGCAAGATGCTGCGCAAACGCGACATCCTGCGATCCGCCCTGCCCCAAGGGCTGCGCATCGCCACGCTCGAGGAATTCATGGCGCGGCAGGGCAGCGGTGGCCCTTCCCCGTTATCGGGGAAGGGGGAATCAGGCGAAGCATGGTGGAGGGGGCGACCCGGGTGCGACCGCTCGGGGCTCGAGCCGATCAGCGGCGCCCTGATCAGGCGGCCTTGGCCTTGCGGCGGCCGGGCTTCGAAGCCTCCGACTCGGTCTGTACCGCAGGGGCGACGTCCATCTCCACGGGTTCGGCCGGAGAGGCCGCCTTGCGGCCGAGCCCGATGGTCTTGGCGAGGTTCGAACGGGCATCCGCATAGGCGGGCGCCACCATCGGATAATCCTTGCCGAGGCCCCATTTGGCCCGGTAGGCGTCGGGCGTCAGGCCATGCTCGGCCTGCAGGTGGCGCTTCAGCGACTTGAAGCGGCGACCCTCTTCCAGACAGACGATATGGTCGTGCGACAAGGACTTCTTGATCGGCACGGCGGGCTGCTGAGGCTCGGCGACGATCTCTGGCTTGCGCTCTCCGGACAGCAGATCCAGAGAATCATGTACCGATTTGATCAAAGCCGGAAGCTCGGAGACCGGGACGGAATTGTGCTCGACGTAGGCCGATACGATTTCGGCCGTCATTTCTACGCGGCTCAGCATTGCTTCGATTTCAGACATCTAACGACTCACGCTGCGATGGCTCGGAATTACAACGCTAAAAACAGGATTGCAAGTCAAACCCGGTTACCAACACTCGCTTGTGCTCCACTGAGCTTGCGGACCTCGGTGCAAGCTCGGCACAGCGCCAGGTCTTTCGACACGCTGCGGGCTCACCTATGATGTTTCGGTTTCGTTCCTGTCAGTCGCGGTGGTCGTCATGACGTTTCCGGTGTCCCGTCCGGCGCCCGCCGCCGAATCGGACGGTCCGCGCAAGATCATCCATGTCGACATGGATGCCTTCTTCGCCTCCGTCGAGCAGCGCGACGACCCGGCCCTGCGGGGCCTGCCGGTGGCGGTGGGGGGATCGCGCCAGCGCGGCGTCGTGGCGGCCGCCAGCTACGAGGCCCGGCGCTTCGGCGTGCGCTCGGCCATGTCCTCCATGGCGGCGGTGCGGCGCTGCCCCGACCTCGTCTTCGTGCGCCCGCGATTCGAGGTCTACAAGGAGGTGTCGCGGCAGATCCGTTCGGTCTTCGCCCGCTACACCGATCTGATCGAGCCCCTGTCGCTCGACGAGGCCTATCTCGACGTCACGGCGGCGACGGGCACCGCCACCGCCACCCGCATCGCCGAGGATATCCGCGCCGGGATCCTGGCCGAGACGGGGCTCACCGCATCGGCGGGGGTGAGCTACAACAAGTTCCTCGCCAAACTGGCCTCCGACCACCGCAAGCCGGACGGCCTGACGGTGATCCCCCCAGGCCGGGGCGAGGCCTTCGTCGAGGGGCTCGACATCGGCCGCTTCCACGGCATCGGCCCTGTCACGGCGGCGCGGATGCGCGACCTCGGCATCAACACGGGGGCGGATCTCCGGGCCCGTTCGGCCGAGGAACTCGACCGCGTCTTCGGCAAGGCCGGGCGTTACTACTATTGGGCCTCGCGTGCCGTCGACCAAAGGCCCGTCAAGCCCGACCGGGTGCGCAAATCGAGCGGATCGGAGACGACCTTTTCCGAGGACCTGACCACCGAGGCCGAGCTGGTGGCGGGCCTCCTCCCCGCCGTCGACTCCGTCTGGCGCCACTGCGAAGCCTCCGGCCTGCGCGGCCGGACCGTGACGCTGAAGGTCAAATATGCCGACTTCCGCCAAATCACCCGCAGCCGTACCGTCACGGCACCCGTGGCGAGCCGCGAGGCGCTCGACGCATCGGGGCGGGACTTGCTCCAGAAGGTGCTGCCGTTGCGCGCCGGCGTGCGGCTTCTCGGCCTCGCGGTCTCGGGCTTCGCCCTCTCCTCCGATCCCCTGGTGACGGAGGACCAACTCGCCCTGCCGCTCTGATCCGCACTTGCTTCGCCCGGCCGCCTGTGGCACATGCAGCCCGCGACGGACGTCATCGTCCCGGGCTGCCGTAGCTCAGTGGTAGAGCACTCCATTGGTAATGGAGAGGTCGAGAGTTCAATCCTCTCTGGCAGCACCAGTCCTTTCAATCATTTGGGTCAGTCTTTGTCTGTCCTTCGAAGGGCCGTGTAAGCGGCCGGACGTCTCTGGCCTCGATGCCATGTCGTATGGCGGCGTCGCCGACACTTGCCTTCAGATCTGCCTGAATTCGGCTGTGACCTGGGAAGTGGCCGAGACCAAGGCCACCGTCCTGGGCATCATAGCGGGCTGGACGTGGCCGCGCGAACCGGCACTCGAGACGGCGCGCCGGGCCGAGTCGGCGGTCTGGTGCGTGTAGGCTGTAGCGACTGAGCCTCCTTGATCATCAGCTGTCTCGCGGCGCCATCACCACCATGGCGGCGAGGTGCTGGACGATCGCGAAACACCAGATGCACAAGAGCACGACACCTCCGGCTACCACTCCAGTTGCCCACCCGAGCTGCTCCAATGGGCGCCACCGCCTCGGTGACATCGGTCCGCTGCCCAGACTCATTGGTTCGCGCTCTCGAAACACATGACTGCAGCGAGACGGCTGCGGGCTTCCGGCGACAAAACCGCGATCAGCCTTTGAAAGCTAATCCGCGTCGGCCCGCTGCCGCTATGCGGCCGATGAGCGGGCCATCAAGCATCTTACCGCGCAAAGGCATCGCCGGCCGTTTGC